>JBEAQO010000121.1:0-3736 GCA_041163825.1 Actinomycetota bacterium
ACGGCGAGCTCGGAGAGCAGGATCTGCCGGGCCTTGTTGAGCATGCGCTTCTCGCCGGCGGAGAGGCCCTTGTCGCGTTCCCGGACGGCGAGGTTGCGCACGACCTCGGCGACCTGGAAGATGTCGCCGGAGCGGAGCTTCTCGTAGTTCGCCTTGAAGCGCCGCGACCAGTTCCCCGACGCCTTGCCCTCGGGTTCGCGCAGGACCGCGAGGACCTGCTCCACCTGGCGACGGGACACCACCTTGCGGATGCCGACCTCGTCGCAGGAGTCCGACGGGACCATCAGCGTGAGGTCGCCGTGGGTGGTCCTCATCACGAAGTACTCGCGCTTCTCGCCGGCGAGCTCACGCTTCTCGGTGCGTTCGATGACGACCGCGCCGTGGTGGGGGTAGATCACGATGTCGCCGACGCTGTGGGGCATCCGAAGGGCTCCTTCGTGCGGCCACGGCATCGCTCACCGGGACCGCGCGGGACGGGGAGGATGGACTCCGAGCTTCGACCGGTGGGCGACACGGCCTCCCGACGCGCGCCCCCGGGACCCCGAGGGTACCAGCGACGCCGGAGGGCATCCGACGCCCGCTCGGAGGGCCACGGCCGGCGCCGACGCCGGGTGCGGATCGGCCCCGTGGGCCCGCGGAGGGACCCGGCGCCCCGGCGACCGATGGAGCCGTGCCGGGCGGCCCTCGGGCGACGCGACACCGACGCGCCGCGAGCCTCGGGCGACGCGAGCCTCGGGCGAGGCGACCCTCAGGCGTCGGCGACGACGACGGTCTCGCCGTCGTGGAAGAGGCTCACGCGCGCCATCGCCTCCGACACGGCGACCACCGGGACCCCGGTCTGGCGCGCGGCGCGGTCGGCGGAGCGATGGCGGATGCCCGTCTCGGCCGTCGGCAGCGCCGGATCGGGAGCGAGCTGGACGTTGGCATGGAGGATGCGTCGCCCCTCGGCGTCGAGCACGATCGCACCGTCCATCTTCGCGAGCTCCGCGATGCGCTGCCCGGTCGCGTCGACGTCGATGCGGAAGCCGCCGGAGCAGATCGCCTCGACCTCGGGCGTCCAGCCGAGGACGAAGAGCGCCCCGCGACGCGCACGCACGAGCCGGTCGATCGCCGAGCGCAGCGGGGTGCCGGGCCCCACGAGCGCCAGCGCGGCGTCGCGGTCGCGCGCCGCGTCCCCGCCGCGCGCCGCCCGCTCCGCCGCCATCCCGGCCTCCTCCGGCGCGGTCCGGGGCTCCGCGCCACCCCGCGCGCCGCGCCGGTCCGCCCTTCGCTCGAGCCTAACCGAGTCCGGCGTCGTCGGGTCCGGCGAGCCAGGCCGCGAGCCCGGCCGGTGCCGGCTCGTCGATCGCGCGCGCGACGCCGGTGACCTCGGCGAGGAAGTCGGCGTGACCGCCGCGAGCGGGGTCCTCGAGGGTGTCGACGGCGTGGACGAGGACGAGGCGCGCCTCGCGCCCGTCGTCCTTCACGCGCAGGACCCGCCCGAGGCGCTGCACGAGGTGCCGGCGCGTGCGGAACGCCGAGAGCGCGACCGCGACGTCGGCGTCGGGCACGTCCACGCCCTCGTCGAGCACGCGGGGTGCGACGAGCGTCGCGAGGTCGCCGCGCCGGAAGAGCGCGAGGCGGATGCGCCGGCGCTCCTCGGTGAGCCCGCCGTGGAGCTCCTCCGCGGCGAGCCCACCGGCGGCGAGCCGTCGCGCCGCTGCCTCGGCCTGCTCGACCGTGTCGGTGAACACCAGCGTCCGCCGGCCAGCGAGCCCGGACGCCATCGACGCGAGCACGTCGAGCTTCGCGCGCGCGCCGGCAGCGACGTCACGGCGTGCCCGGACGGCCGCGAGGTAGTCGCGGGCGACGCGCGCGAGCGGACCGCCGACCCCGCTGCGCTCGGCCTCGGCGACGATCGCCGCGAGCGCGGGAAGGAGCTCGCGCGGGTCGCGCGGCACGCCGCCGATGGAGACGAGCTCGCCATGGGCCCGCCGGACGCGGCGGTCCGCGTCGTCGTAGGACGCGCGCTCACGCTCATCGAGCGCGACGCCGACGAGCGCGATCGAGAACGGCGCGACGGTGCCCTCCGCGACGGCGCGATCGAAGCCGTAGCGCAGCACCACGCGGCCGAAGTAGGGCTCGAGCACCTCGGCGACGCCGTCGTCGCCGCGCTCGAACGTGGCGGTGAGCGCGAGGCGCAGCGCGAACGCCTCGCGCAGCGCCTCGCCCCAGGTCGGTGCGCCGTAGCGGTGCGCCTCGTCGGCGACGAGGAGCCCGAGACGTCCGGGCGGTGGCTCGATCGGGAGCGTCGCGGCGGAGGAGGGGGTCGCGACGACGACGTCGCGCTCGTGGAGGTCGTCGGCCGCGCCACCACCGAGCCGCCCGATGCGGGCGCGCGGGACCACGCCGGCGAGCGCCTCGACCCACTGGCGCTGCAGCTCGAGCGTCGGCACGAGCACCAGCGCCACGCCGCCGCGGTCGACGACGGCACGCACCGCGGCGAGCGCGAGCCGGGTCTTGCCCGTCCCGGTGACGGCCTCGACGACCCCGCGGCCGTCCTCCGACCAGGCCGCCAGCGCCTCGACCTGCCAGTCGCGCAGCCCCAGCGCCTCCCACGCCGCCCGCGTCCCCACCGCTGGTCCCGGCGCTGGTCCCGGCGCTGGTCCCGGCGCGGCCCCGATCGCGTCGGCGAGCCGCCAGGCGCCCTTCGGCGCCTCCGCATCGGGCACCACGCGGGGGTCGGTGTCGAGCACGCGTTCGAGCGCGGCCCGGGAGAGCCCGGTCGCACCGGCGGCACGGAGCTCGGTCAGGAGCTCGCGGGTGGTGCGCGGACCCGACGCGAGCACCTCGAGCACGAGCGCGGCGACGCGCCGGTCCGCGCTCACGCCGGCAGCCGCAGCGTCGTGCCGTCGTGCACGGCGAGGCCCTCGGCGACGAGGTCGTCGGCCACGCGCCGGGCCCGCTCGGGATCGTCTGGCCATCCGGCGACCTCGGCGAGTCCGGCGAGCGGGATGCCGCCCTCGACGAGCGCGGCGAGGAGGCGTCCGCGCCCCTGACGGTCCGAGCCGGCGAAGGGGGCCTGCCGCACGCTCGCGCCCGCGCTACCGCGCGCCGGGTCGGGCTCCTCGAGCCCGCACGCGTGCCACGCGCAGGAGCCGACGATCGGGCACGCGTCGCAGCGGGGGGAACGCGCGACGCACACGGTCGCGCCGAGGTCGAGCACCGTCTGGTTCCACGCCCAGGCGGCGTCGGCCGGCACGAGCACGTCGGCGAGCGCCTGCGCGCGTGCCGGGGTCAGCCGCTCGCCGGCGACCGCACGCGCGAGGAAGCGCGACGCGTTCGCATCGACGATGCCGTGCGGGCGCTCGAGGGCGAACGCGAGCACCGCGCGTGCGGTGTAGGGACCGATGCCCGGCAGCGCGAGCAGCGCGTCGAGCTCCTCGGGCAGCCGACCGCCGTGGTGCTCGACGACGGCGATGGCCGTGCGATGGAGGTCGCGCGCGCGCCGGTAGTAGCCGAGCCCCGACCACGCGGCGAGCACGTCCGCGAGCGGCGCGACGGCGGTCGTCGCCGGGTCGGGGAAGCGCTCGAGGAAGACCGGCCAGCGCTCGACGACACGGACGACCTGGGTCTGCTGCAGCATCGCCTCGGCGACGAGGACGCCCCACGGGTCGCGCGTGTCGCGCCACGGCAGCGTGCGCCGTGCCGCCTCTCCCCAGGCGAGGAGGTCGGCGACGATGCGCGCGTGGCGGGG
>JBEAQO010000122.1:0-7383 GCA_041163825.1 Actinomycetota bacterium
GAGGTAGGAGTCCTGGATCGTGATGTCCTCGCTGCCATCGAGGTAGATGCCGTCGCCGTCGTTGCTCATCGACGTGACGTTCGTCCACGTCCCACCACCGTTGCGCGGGAGCTCGAACGCCACATCGGGAAAGAAGCAGAAGTCGTCGCCGCTGTCCACGACGTAGCAGTACCACTCGAGGTTGAACACCACCCGGATGCCGGAGCTCCCGTTGCTCACCGTCTCCACGTCCGTCATGTCGATGTCGCGCGACGCACGGAACCCGCTCCACGTGAAGTCGTAGTAGTCGAACGGGTTGTCGTACCCACCCGCGATGAAGATGCCACGCCCATCGTTGTCGTTGAAGCTCGACTCGATGATGTCGATGTCCCGCGACGCGTAGATCGTCAACCCGCTCCCATCGTTGCGGAACGAGTCCACCCGCGCGATCGACACCCGATCCGACGCCACCACCGCGACCCCGGACCCATCGAACGCGTTGTCCACATCACTCAGGTCCGTCATGACCCCCGGCCCCGACCCCATGATGTTCGCGTTCTCCGAGACCGCCAGGTCCTCCAGGACCACATCACGCGAGTTCACGACCAGCACCTGGTTCCCAGCGAGGCCTTCAATGTCCAAGGCCTCGTACGCCCAGTCCCCACGGGCGCCACGCACGACCCCGTTCCGCACCGTCACGTTCACCGAGTCCTCGACCAGGACCCCGATCGACGGATAGAAATCGAACTCGTCGTCATCGTCACCATCCGGGTCGTAGGTGCTCAGCGCCTCACCCGTCCACGTGAAGAGGTACCCGCCGATCTCGTTGCGGTCCTGACCCGCGTCGTACTCGTAATCCACATCGAGGATCGGACCCGTGATGATCGTGTACCCGTTCAGGTCGATCGTCCCCGACCCCTCCACCCGCAACGAATAGGGCGTCAGGTGGTAGGCGCCGTACGACTCGTCACCATTCTCGTCGAACCAGTTGTCGAGATCACGGCAATCGAGGTCGCCGGTCAGGCGCACGTTGCCCGACACCGTCTCACCACACCGCTCGACCGTGAACACCACCTGCGCCGACGACGGCGCGGCCGTGCCGACCAGCAGCAACGACGCCGCCGCCGACAACGTGAACGCGCGGCGCACACCGCGGACCAAGGACCTCATCGGAAACTGCCTCCTCCAGTCACGAACGAGCCGGCGCACCAACCCGCACGACCCACGACCCTCGCAGGCCCACCCGAACCCGTAGAAACGAGACTAGCCCCGTACGGCCGAACCGCACGGGAACCGGGAACCTTGCGCAGGAGCGCCGAGGGGCCCCTCCGTCCGGACGACCGCTCGGGGAGATGGAGCAGGGACCGGCGCACGGACGCGTGGGACCCGACGCGGCCAGGCCCTGCGGACCCGGCCCGGCCCCCGGCCTCGGGGCCCGGAGCGCGACGCGCCACGGGTGCCTAGATGCCGTCGCCGAGGTCGCAGGTGAAGAGGACCACGCGACCGTCGGGATGGATCGCGACGGGATCGGCGAACTCGAACGCGTCCTCCTGGCCGTCGAACGTCTCGTACTCGACGTACTCGCCGTAGTAGACGCGGAAGCCCTCGTCGACGATGCGCACGTCGTCGGCGCCGAACAGGTCGGGATCGGGCTCGAGCGCGCTCCACACCACGCGCAGCCGGTAGCCCTCGGCGTCGAGGTTCTCGAACGTCTCGCCCTCGCCGAAGAGGCACTCGAGGTACTCGTCGGCCGTGAGCTCGGGACGATGACTCGCGCCGAGCGCCGCGAAGCCGGCCCGGGTGCCCCCGTCGAAGGCCGCGGCGAGCCCGTCGAAGTGGGCCTGGATCGCCGCGAGGTCGGCGGCCGCGTCCCACGCGGACGTGTCGACCTCCGGGAGGTCCTCCTCGGACTCCCCGGACGGGACCTCGTCCGCGGGTGCCGGCTCGGCCGGTGCCTCGACGTCGGGCGTCGCCCCGCCGTCCGGTGCCGCATCGGGTTCTGCCGCGTCGCCGCACGCGGCGACGGCGAGCACGACCAGGACGAGCAGCCCCAGGGACCGCCCCTTGCGCGAACGCTTCACGGGATCCGCTCCATCGACCCGAAGGTTCCCAGCCCGCGGTACCCCCTCGAGTCGCGAGGGACCCGACGCCGCGGCGGGGGGAGCGTAGCGGTCGCGGACGACGCGGCCCGGTCGCACTTCCACCGTCGCCCGTCCACGCCCGCCCGACCATGGCGGCCCGTCCGCGGCCGACCGTCGGCCCCGCACGGCGGGACCGACCCGCACCCGACGACGGCTCAGCCGAAGCGGCCGCTGATGTAGGCCTCGGTGCGGGGGTCGGCGGCCCGGGTGAAGATGCGGTCGGTCTCGTCGTACTCGACGAGCCGCCCCGCACGGGCGCCGGTCACCTCGTCGACCTCGAGCGTGAAGAACGCCGTGCGGTCGGAGACCCGCGCGGCCTGCTGCATGTTGTGCGTCACGATGACGATGGTGTAGCGGTCCTTGAGCTCGCGCATCAGGTCCTCGATGCGCAGCGTCGCGATCGGGTCGAGCGCCGAGCACGGCTCGTCCATCAGGATGACGTCGGGCGAGGTCGCGATGGCGCGCGCGATGCACAGGCGCTGCTGCTGGCCACCGGAGAGTGCGAGTCCGCTCTCGTGGAGCTTGTCCTTGACCTCGTCCCACAGCGCCGCACCGACGAGCGAGCGCTCGACGAGCTCGTCCATGTCGCCCTTGAAGCCGGTGATCCGGGGCCCGAACGCGACGTTCTCGTAGATGGACTTCGGGAACGGGTTGGGCTGCTGGAAGACCATCCCGATGCGCCGTCGGACCTCGACCGGATCCACCCCCGGCGCGTAGAGGTCGTGGCCGTGGTAGAGGACCTGGCCCTCGACCCGCGCGGAGGCGACGAGGTCGTTCATGCGGTTCAGGGCGCGCAGGACCGTCGACTTGCCGCAGCCGGAGGGGCCGATCAGCGCCACGATCTCGCGCTCCGGCACGTCCAGGCTGCAGCGGTCGACCGCCACAACCTCGCCGTAGCGCACGCCCAGGTCCCGGAGCTGGAACACCGGGTCGGAGGCGACCGAAGTCCGTGCCCCGTGCTCCTCGCGCTCGCTGAGGGCGATGCGCACCTTGGGCTCGGTCGCCGCAGCGGCCGCCGGGGCCGTCGCGGTGGCCGTGACGGTCGACGTGGTCGGCGCGACCGTCGCGGGCTCGGCCCCTCCGGGACGCCCCCCGCCGATCGGTTCGGACCCGGGTCCGCTCGTGGTCTCGCTCATCGGTGTGCTCCTCGGTCCTGCATCCGGTCGATGCCCGCGGTCGGTCGTTCGGTCGGTCCCGTGCTCGGTGGCTCAGCGCCTCCGCGCGTAGCGGTTGCGCAGGATGATGGCCCCGGAGTTCATGGTCAGGAGCACCACGAGCATCACGATGATGCCGGCGGCCGCGACCTCGATCTGGAACTCCGGCTGGGGACGCTTGATGAAGTCGTAGACCTGGACGGGCAGCGCACCGAACGGCTCGAGCAGGTTCCACGGCTCGTTGTCCGCGCGGCGGCTGAACACCGCTCCAGCCACGAGGATCGGGGCGGTCTCACCGACCGCACGCGAGAGCGCGAGGATGGTCCCCGTCAGGATGCCCGGCATCGCCACCGGCAGCACTTGGCGTGACGTCGCCTGCCAGGGCGTCGCCCCGAGCGCGAGCGCACCGTTGAAGATGGACGGTGGGACCGCCCGCACCGACTCGCGCGTCGCGACGATGATGACCGGCAGGATGAGGAGCGTGAGCGCCAGCGCGCCGCTGATGAGGGAGCGCCCGAGCTCGAGCAGGTAGACGAACACGGCGCTCGCGAGCAGGCCGTACACGACCGAGGGGACCCCGGCGAGGTTCGCGATGTTGGTCTGCATCAGCCGCGTGAAGCGGTTGTCGGGCGCGAAGACCTCGAGGTAGACGCCGGCGCCGACCCCGAGGGGGAACGCCATGGCGGCGACGAGCACCATCAGGGACAGCGAGCCGGTCAGGCCGTTTCGGACGCCGGTGTCCTCGGGGCGCCGGCTCGTGTAGTCCGTGAAGAAGCCGGTGTCGATGCGACGCAGGCCGTCGGTCAGGACGTCGGTGAGCAGTGTGACCATCACGAGCAGCGCGAGGAGCGTCGCCGTGAGCAGGAGCCCCTGGAAGACGCGCTCGCGACGCAACCGGGCGGCCGGGGCGGTGAGGTCGAGGACGGCGCCGCGGACCACGCCGGCGGGTGACGACAGCGCGCTCATTCGTAGGCCTCCCGGAAGCGGCGGACGACCCGGTTGGCGATGAGGTTGAGCCCGAGGGTCATCAGGAAGAGGACGATGCCGACCGCGAAGATCGAGTCGAAGGTGAGCGAGCCGCGCGGCGCCTCGCCGCCGACCGCCTGGACGATGTAGCCGGTCATCGTCTGGATCTGCGCCCCGGGGTTCGCGGTCAGGGTCGGGAGGTTGCCCGCCGCGATGGCGACGATCATCGTCTCGCCGATGGCTCGTCCCATCGCGAGGATGATGGCGGAGACGATGCCCGAGAGCGCGGCCGGGAAGAGGACGCGCCGGATCGTCTCCGAGCGCGTCGCACCCATCCCGTAGGACGCGGCGCGCAGCCCGTCGGGGACCGCGCTCAGCGCGTCCTCGGAGAGCGAGGCGATCGTCGGCACGATCATGACACCGACGACGAGCCCTGCGCTCGCCGCGTTGAAGATGCTGATGCGCTCCGGGGAGAACACGGCGCGCAGCGCCGGTGTGACGAGCGTGAGGGCGAAGTAGCCGAGCACGACCGTCGGGATGCCGGCCAGCACCTCGAGTGCGGGCTTGACGATCCCGCGCACGCGCGCCGACGCGTACTCCGAGAGGTAGGCGGCGGATCCGAGGCCGAGCGGGACGGCGACGATCAGCGCGATGACCGTGACGAGCAGCGTTCCGGACACGAGCGGCAGGACCCCCGCGCGGAAGGCATCGCTCTCCACGTCGCCGAAGGGACGCCACGCAGTGTCGGTCAGGAAGTCGAGGAGCGGGACCTCGGCGAAGAAGCGCAGGCCCTCCTCGAGCAGGACCACGACGATCGCGATGGTGGTCACGATCGAGACGGCCGCCGCGAACCAGAGGAGCGAGACGATGGTTCGCTCGCCCCAACGGGACGAGCGCGCGGCGAGCGAGACGTCATCCCGGGGGGCGACGATCGGCTGGAGGGTCGGCAACGCGGTCTCCGGTGCGGCGCGGACGGGGCGCGGATGCGCGCCCGGTGCGGTGGTGGTGGTGCGGGCCGGTGGGGCCGCCCCTGGGGGCGGCCCCACCGGCCGAGGGCGTGCGTCAGCCCGCGATCGAGGCCTCGACGGCCGAGCGCGCAGCGTCCAGCTCCGCGTCGGTCGCCGGGATGTAGCCCACATCGCCGATCACGGCGTTGACCGTGTCGAGGTAGAAGCGGGCGAAGTCCGCGACCGCCGGGTCGGCGAGCGCGTCGTTGCGGACGTACACGAACAGCGGACGGGTCAGGCCGTAGGTCCCGTCCTGCGCGGTCTCCACGCTCGGCTCCACGCAGCCGCTGCCAGCGTCGTAGGCCAGGGCGCGGAACGCGTCCGTGTTGTTGATGTAGTAGGCGTAGCCGAAGAAGCCCCACGAACCGGCCGTCCCGGACACGCCCTGCGCGATGATGTTGTCGTCCTCGGACGCGTTGTAGTCCTGCCGCGACTCCTCGATGTCCAGGATGTCGGACAGCATGAAGTCGTAGGTACCGGAGTCCGCGCCGGGGGCGAAGATCTCGATGCCCACGGCCGGGAACGACGGGTCGACCTGGTCCCACGTGGCGACGCCGTCCGGGCCGAAGATCGCGAGGACCTGGTCGGTCGTGAGGCACGCGACGGTGTCCGGCGTGTCGGGCGAGGTCACCATCGTCAGCGCGTCGGTGCCGACCCGGATCTCGGTGAACTCGATGCCGTTCTCGGCGCACAGCGCGGCCTCCTCGTCCTTGATCGGACGCGAGGCGTTGGAGAACTGGGTGTCGCCGGTGCCGCAGAACCGCTCGAAGCCACCGCCCGTCCCCGAGATCGCGAGGTTGACGATGACGTCGGGCTGGACCGCCGCGTACTCCTCGGCGATCGCGTCGGTCAGCGGGCCGACGGTGGACGACCCGTCGATCTCGATCGAGCCGGAGAGGGTCTCGGCCGGCTCCTCGGCAGCGGGCTCCTCGGCGGCCGGCTGCTCGGCCGGCTCCTCAGCGGTCTCGCCACCACCGCAGGCGGCGAGCAGCAGGGCGGCGGCGGCGAGCGTCGCGGCCGTGCGGGACGGGATGCGCATCGGGATGTGCTCCTGTATCGGTCGGCGCCCGAGGGTCGGGCGCGCCTCGTCTCGGATCCGTCCCCGGACGCGGACGCGCCGGCGACGAGCAGGACCGTAGGCAGGGCCGGTTGCTGTCCTCCCTCGCCGAGATGAACGGGAGGTGACGGAACACGAGCGGTTGGACGCTCGGCAGCGGGGTCCGGCCGATGCGTCGATCTTCCCGCCCCCGCGCCGTACCGTCCCGCGCATGGCACGCACCGCACTCCGACCGCCGCGCTCACGCGGTGTGACCGCTGCCATGGTGGCGCTCGCCGTCGCGGAGCTCGCAGCGGCACGGGTGCGCTCGGTCCCGTCCCCGACTGCAGCGGTCGCGGACCTGGTCGTCGCCCTGGTGCCGGGACGGCTCGTCACCACCATCCTCGGCCTGCTCCGCGGCGCCGCCCGCCCCCTGACCCTGGTCGCGGTCGTGGCGGCCGTCGCCGGGATCGGCGCGCTCATCGGCCGGCTCCACGGCGCAGCGGACCGGCCCCCCGGACGCGCCGGAGCGGCCCGCGCGGCGCGAGCGCTCCTGGTCGCCGTCACCGTGGCGGCCGGCGCCGCCGCACAACTCGCACAGCGCGGGACGTCGATGCCGCCGACGCTCGTCATCGCCTGCGGCGCTCTGCTCGTCGCGGTCGCGGTGCTCGAACTGCCGGCGCGCCGAGCCGGAGTGCCGCGCTCCGAACCTCTCGCTGCCCCGCCGGCCCCCGGTACCGGCGTGGTCCCGACGGCCGAGCCCGCCATCGTCCCGCCGGGCGGACCCGACCCCGGGCACGCATCGGGTTCGCCGGGGGCGCCGCTCGTCGGTCGACGGCAGGTCCTGCTCGCCGGCATCGGTCTCGCGCTCGTCGCGACCGGCGCGCTCGTCGGTCGCGCCACCGACCGCGTGCGCGCGCTGGTGCGTCTCCCCGCGGTCGCACGGCCGCTCCCGGCGGTGACCGCCGCGCAGGACCTCGCCCCCGCGGTGGAGGGGCTCTCCCCGGTCCTCACCCCCGTCGCCGACTTCTACCGCATCGACACCGCGCTCACGGTCCCCCAGGTGGACGTCGCGTCCTGGCGGCTGCGGATCACGGGCC
>JBEAQO010000123.1:0-2573 GCA_041163825.1 Actinomycetota bacterium
CGTCGACCGCGACGACCGCGCCGGTGGTCGCGAGCATGCCGATGGCGGCGAGCGCGGCGGCGTAGAGCCCGCCGCTGACCGCGGCACCGGGCAGCGCGAGCGTCCCGAGCCAGTAGGAGCCACCGATCGAGGCGCCGATCAGCAGCACGGAGGCGACGGTCGAGACCAGGCCCTCGGCGATGCCGGCGATGATGACCGTCGCGGGGCCGGTCTCGGCCTGCTTGGCAAGGCGCTTGACCGGCTCGTAGTGGTCCGAGGTGTAGTACTCGGACGCGAAGCCGATGAGATAGCCGGCGGCGAGCCCGAGCACGATCGGGGCGCCGAGGAGCATCGGCCGCGCGACCTCCTCGATGCCGGCGAACAGCCAGGACGAACCGAGCACCGACGCGACGGCCGTGAGCACCATCGCGACGTTCGTGCCGAAGTGCAGCTGCGACGACAGCGAGCGGCCCTCGCGCCCACGCACCAGGAAGGAGCCGAGGATCGACGCGAACATCCCGATCGCACCGATCAGCAGCGGGAAGAGGAACGTCGCCTGCTGCAGGGAAGTGAAGTCGGCCGCGACCTCCTTCGAGGTGGCATCCACGCCGCCGAAGAGCAGCGCCGCGAGCACCATCGGGGCCACGATCGCCCCGGCGTAGGACTCGAAGAGGTCCGCGCCCATCCCGGCGACGTCGCCGACGTTGTCGCCGACGTTGTCGGCGATGGTGGCGGGGTTGCGCGGGTCGTCCTCGGGGATGCCGGCCTCGACCTTGCCGACGAGGTCCGCGCCCACGTCGGCGGCCTTGGTGTAGATGCCGCCACCGATGCGGGCGAAGAGCGCGATGGAGGAGCCGCCGAGGCCGAAGGCCGCGACGACCTGGAACGCGTCGTCGACACGGAGGAGGTCGACGAAGACGTAGTAGGACGCGGCGATGCCGAGGAGCCCGAGCCCGGCGACCGTGAAGCCCATGACCGCGCCGCCGCGGTAGGCGAGCGGGAGCGCCGCGCCGGCGCCGTGCTGCGCGGCGTTGGCCGTGCGGACGTTGGCAGCCGTGGCGATGCGCATGCCGACGAACCCGGCGATGGCGGAGAACACCGCGCCGGTGACGAGCGCCACCGAACCCCAGGGACGGATGCCGGGGAGGACCGCGAAGATCACGGCGGCGAGGATCACGACGAAGATCGCGATGGCGCGGTACTCGCGGCGCAGGAACGCCATCGCACCCTCGCGGATCGCGGCGGCGATCTCCTTCATGCGGTCGGTGCCGGCGTCGGCCTTGTTGACCACCGAGGCGTAGTAGGAGGCGAGCACGAGGCTCGCCACGCCGGCGGCGATGGCGACGAGCGGGATGAGCTCGATCACGGTGCTGGGACCTTTCGGGGACGGTCGTCGGTTCGACGGGCGGTCGGGGTCGTGCCGGCGCAGCGGCGGCGTGCCGGTGGGGCGTCGGCGACGGGGAGCGCCGCGGTCGGACCGCGGCGTGGGAGGGAGCCTAGTCCCGTGCCGAGCACGGTCCGGGGTCGATGGGCAGGCCGAGGACGGTTCGACCACGGCCCGATCGGGTCGGCGCTCGCCCCGTTGGATGCGCGCGTGTCGCGCGGCACTGTGCGTTGCTGCGCAGGGCCCCACAGGAGGCCGTGGACGGCCGTTCCGGGCCCATCCACGGGGGTCGTCGCCCACAGGCCGTGGTCGGGGGTCCTTGACGCGGGCGACGCGGTCGCCGACCGTCCCGCGCCACGAGCCCTCGGCGCCATCGCGACGCGACGACCGCCGCCGACCGCCGCCGACCGCGATCCCTCGACCGGAGCCCTCGCCCCCGCATGTCCGCCAACCTCGTGATCGTCGAGTCGCCCGCCAAGGCGCGCACCATCGAGCGCTACCTCGGCCCGGGCTACACGGTGCTGGCCTCGTTCGGGCACGTGCGAGACCTGCCGCGCTCGAACTTCGCCGTCGAGCTCGATGGGGACGGCGCCTGTCATCTCGTCTACGAGGTGCCGGAGAAGTCGAAGAAGCACGTCGCCGCCCTGAAGAAGGCGGCCAAGAAGGCCTCGACGGTCTGGCTCGCGCCCGACCTCGACCGCGAGGGCGAGGCCATCGCCTGGCACGTCGCCCAGGTCCTCGGGCTCGACCCGAAGGTCACCAAGCGCGTCACCTTCGACGAGATCACCGAGCCGGCCATCCGCGCCGCCTTCGCCTCGCCGCGCACCCTCGACACCGCGCTCGTCGATGCGCAGCAGGCGCGCCGAGCCGTCGACCGCATCGTCGGATACCGGCTCTCCCCGGTGCTGTGGCGCACCGTGTCGTCGGGCATCTCGGCGGGGCGGGTCCAGTCGGTCGCGCTGCGGCTGATCATCGATCGCGAGGAGGAGATCCGCGCGTTCGTGCCGGAGACCTACTTCGACTTCCCGTCGATGTTCGCGCGCGACGGCATCGCCGACGTGACCGCGCGCCTCGCCTCCGTCGACGGGTCGCGCATCGCCACGCCGAAGGACCTCGACGGCGCGAGCGAGACCAAGGCCGAGTCGCTCCTCATCGTGCGCACCGAGGACGAGGCCGAGGCCATCGCCGCGCGCGCCCGGGGACTCGGCTA
>JBEAQO010000124.1:0-5063 GCA_041163825.1 Actinomycetota bacterium
GGGCGCTTCGCGGTGAGGAGCTGCTCGAGCGCTCCGCGCCGGACCGACGGCGCGAGCCCGTCCCACGCCTCGCGCAGGCCCTCCTCGGCGAGCGCTGCCCCGAGGTCGTCCGGGACGATGAGGGCGGTGACCGCATCGAGCAGGGTCCAGCTCCCATCGGCCCGAGCTGCCTCGACCACGGCGCTGCCCCACGGGGTCATCCGGCCCTCGGCCTCGAGCTCGGCGATGCGCCGCTTGTTGACCCCGGACCAGCCGCTCCCGGATCGACGGGGCGAGATGCGCAGCATCGTGCGCTCGTCGTCGAGCCGGCGCGGCACCGAGTCGATCCAGCCGTGACGCAGCGCGGTGCGGACGAGGTCGTCGCTCGTCGGCCGCGGGCGACCCGTGTGACGCTTCCAGGTGACGACCCAGCACCCGCTCGCGGTCGCGTGGTTCGCGTCGAGCCAGCGATCGAGGTCGTCCGCCGTCTCGACGGGCACCTGGGGCTCGCCGTCGATCGCGCCCACGCTGCCCCTCCCGGACGAGGCCCGCGCGGACGGTAGCGTCGGGGCGCGAAGGGCTCGAGGCAACGCGCGGCCGGTCTCGGGGCGGCCGCCGGTCCGAGCGAGGGGGGTGGCACGATGGGTCGAGCCGGTCATCGGAGCCGCGGCGTGCGGCTGGCCACGCTGATGGCAGCGGCGGCGCTGGCCCTCGGGTGCGGGGCCGAGGGGGCCGCGCCGACCGCGCCCGACGGCGAGGGCACCGCGGCATCCGCCGACGGGTCCGCCGACGCGCCGGCCCCGTCTGAGCCGGCCGAGCCCGGCGCCTCCGACGCCGCCGGTCCGGGGGCGTACGTGACCCTGGCCGACTTCGAGCGTGACCCGGGCGCGTACGCGGGCGACGACGTCGTCCTCTTCTTCACCGCCCCCTGGTGCTCGAGCTGCAAGGAGACCCGCGAGAACATCGAGGGCGACCTCGCGGGCATCCCCTCGGGGCTGGTCATCGTCACGGTCGACTACGACTCCGAGGACGAGCTGAAGCGCGCCCATGGCGTGACCGTCCAGCACACCTTCGTGCAGATCGACGGTGACGGCGCGACGGTCAAGAAGTGGACGGGGAGCCTGACCGCCGACGCGATCGCCGAGCAGACCGTCTGATGCTCCTGGTGCTCGGTGCGCTCGTCGCGGGCGCGCTGACCACGCTCGCGCCGTGCGTGCTGCCGATGCTGCCCGTCATCGTCGGCGGGTCGATCGCCGGACCGGATCGGGACGCTCGACGCCGCGCCTACCTCATCACCGCGTCGCTCGGTGCGTCGGTGGTCGTGTTCACACTGCTGCTCCGCGCGACCACCGCGCTCATCGGGGTGCCGACCGCGGCGTGGCAGTGGCTGAGCGGCTCGATCCTGCTCGCGCTCGGCCTCGCGTCCGCCTTCCCGGGCCTGTGGGAGGCGGTCTCCGCGCGGCTCGCGCTCCAGGGACGGAGCGTGCGCCGGCTCGAGCGCGCCGTGGCCCGCGAGGGCACGGCGGGCGCGGTCCTCACCGGCGCGGCGCTCGGTCCGGTCTTCACGTCGTGCAGTCCCCTCTACGGCTACGTCATCGTCACCGTGCTCCCGGCGTCGCTCGGCACCGGCCTCGTGCTCCTGCTGGCCTACGCGGTCGGGCTCACGGCGACCCTGCTCGTGGTCGCGCTCCTCGGCCAGCGGGCGATCGGTCGAGCGCGCTGGGTCGCGGACGCGCACGGGCCGGTCAGACGCGGCCTCGGCTGGGTGTTCATCCTCGTCGCCGTCGCCGTCATCGCGGGTTGGGACAAGGACCTGCAGACCTGGGTCGTCGAGAACGCGACCCTGCGGCCCTGGGACCTCGATGCCCGCTTCATCCCCGGCTAGGACCGGCTGACCGGTAAGGGGCGGTCACGAGGCGCGTCCGACCGCACCGTCTTGACGCATCAAGGAACGTCTGGTTCCCTGTGCCGATGGAGACCAGCCGCCGCAAGTTCGCCTCACAGGCCGACCCGGACCTGCTCGATGCCGTGCGCGATGTCGCCGCGGAGGAGGGCCGGCAGTTCCAGGTCGTCCTCGAGGAGGCGATGCGCGAGTGGCTCGAGCGCAAGCGCGGTGATCGGCCCCGTCCCGAGGTGATGGCGCATCTGGCGGCCTCGATCGCGGCGCACCGCGACCTCTACCGCCGTCTCGCGGAGTGAGCGAGCCGACATACCTCACGGTCGTCGAGGTCCTCGCGTTCCACGAGGTCCTCATCGAGGAGTTCGGTGGTGCGACCGGGATCCGTGACCTCGGCGCGCTCGAGTCCGCGCTGTTCCGTCCCCGGACCGGCTACTACCGCGACGTCATCGAGGAGGCCGCCGCGCTGTTCGAGAGCCTCGTCCAGAACCATCCGTCCGTCGACGGGAACAAGCGGGTCGCGTTCGCCGTGATGGACGTGTTCCTCCGCGTCAACGGCCGCGTGCTCGAGGTCACGGATGGCGAAGCGCACACCTTCCTCGTCGGACTGCTGGAACGCCATGCGCTCGACCTCGCCGCGGTCGACGCATGGCTCCGATCGCGGGTCCGCTGATCCGAACCGTCTCGCCGCCTCGACCTCTCCGTACCTGCGTCAGCACGCCGACAACCCGGTGAACCGGCGGGAGTGGGGGAGGAGGCGTTCGCCGAGGCGCGCGAGCGCGACGTGCCGATCCTGTGATGAGTTCTCGCATCCTGCAAGAGCAGTTCGTACAGCGGGCGTGCATCCGGCGGCCGTCCAGGACACGACCGTGTCGCCATCCGTCAGTGGGGCTCGGTGATCGATCGGCCCTGCGCACCGGCGAGCGCGACCCAACTCACGGCGACGAGCCGGCTCGCCTGCGCGGCACCCTGCTCGCCCGCATCGACCTCGTCGAACGCGGCGAACAGCAGGCCGACCAGGCAGCCGGCGAGCCACCGCACCGGCAGATCGTCGCGCACGCGCCCCGTCGCCTGCAGCGTCGCGACGTAGACACCCCACGGGGTGAACGCCTCCCCCCAGCCGGTCGTGACGTCCGGGCTCTCGTGCATCGGCCCCATGCGGAGGAACGTCGCGCGGTCCGACAGCGGGTGGAGCACGCGCCACAGGTCCTCGACGACAGCGACCGGGGCGCGCTCCGGGGACCAGTCCAGCTGCGCCATGCCGTCGCGCATCCGCTCGAGCGTGTCGACGGCGAGCGCCTCGAGCAGCGCGCCGCGGGTGGGGAAGCGGTTGAAGATGGTGGTTCGGCTGACCCCTGCCGCCTCCGCGATCGTCCGTAGCGTGGCGTCGGGGCGCCGGACGAGCACTCGGGCGGCCGTGTCGAGCAGATCCTCGGTCCTGATCACCATGTTCATTTCCGAACGTCTGCGTTCACTCGCAGCCTAGGGTGGGGTCAGGAGGAGCGCCGATGGACCGCGACACACGGACCGACCTCGACCCCCTAGGGACGCACGGGTCGCGCGATGTGCTGCCCGACCTGCTGCGCGGTCTGGCACTGCTCGGCATCGTCGTCGTCAACGCGCCGTACCTCGGCAGTTCGACGCTCGGCTTCTCGCCCGAGGCGGTCGCGTCGACCCTTGACGAGGCCGCGGCGTTCCTCGTCATCGCCCTCGCGCAGGGCAAGTTCTTCCTCCTGTTCTCGTTCCTCTTCGGCTACTCGCTCGCGTACGTCCTGCGCGACGACCGGCCCGACGGCCGCGCCCGCTTCCGGCGTCGACTGCTGGTCCTCGCCGCGTTCGGCATCGCCCACGCGGTGCTGCTGTTCGCCGGCGACATCCTGCTGACCTACGCCGTGCTCGGCGTCGTGCTGCTGCGCCTCGCGCGCAGCGCCCATCGGACCGTCCTGCGCGCGGCGCGCCTCGCGTTCGTCGTCGGGACCCTGCTGCTCACCGCCGGACTCGGGCTCCAGGCCGCGTTCCCTCAGGAGGTCGCCGCCGTCGACCCGGCCACCGTCGCCTTCGACGCGGGGATCGCGGGCGCGACGGTCGGAGAGGCGATCGGGCTGCGCGCGGCGGTGCTGCCGACGGTGCTCGGGACGGTCGCGCTGGCCCAAGGCCCGTACGCGCTGGCGGCGTTCCTCCTGGGGCTCCTCGCATCGCGTCGTCGACTGCTCGCCGATCCGGCCGCGCACGCGGCACGTTGGCGGCGGCTCATCCGAATCGGGCTGGGTGCCGGGCTGCCGCTGCAGCTCGTGGCGGCGGTGCTGCAGGTCGCCGCCATTCGCGCCGGCATCCCGACGGGCACCGCTGGGTCGCTCGGGCTGCTGCTCGGGTTCGTCACCGCACCACTGCTCACCGCCGGGTACGTCGGGCTCGTCGCGGCCGCCGTCGCGCGGCGACCCGACCTCCTGCGCCGGGTGCGGCCGGCGGGCCGCATGTCGCTCACCGTCTACCTCGGCCAGTCGCTGCTGCTCGTGCTCGTGTTCGGCGGCCTCGGGATCGGCCCGGGCCTGTTCGGTCAGCTCGGTACCGCCGCCGTCGTGCTCATCGGCGTCGCGACCTGGCTGGTGCTGACCGCGCTCTCCGCGTGGTGGCTGCGCTCGCACGACCGCGGGCCGCTCGAGGCGATCGTCGCACGGCTCAGCACACCCAGGGGCCGTCGTCCCTGATCTGCACGACCGCGACCGGAGGAGGAGCCACCATGAGCCGCACCGCCCGCATCGTCCTCGCCGTCGTCGTCCTCGCCGCCGTCACCGGCGTACTGCTCGCGACGACCACGACGGATACCACCGTCCGCACGCTCGCGCTCGCAGCACCCGGGGTCGCGGGGTTCGCCTGGTGGCTGCTGCGCGGACGCTCTGGATGAAGTTACGGATGCGGACCGGGACGCTCGCTGTCACGCTGCTGCTCGGCCTCGCGCTCGGCGGTCTCGGTGTCATGCCGGCCGGGGCGCAGTCCGACGACGGGTACCGCTTCGTGTGCGACGACGGTGGGGCGGGCCTCCACCTCGTCGACGTGCTGCGCGCCACGGGGGAGCACACCACCTTCCTCGCGCTGATGGAGGAGCACGACCCGGAGGGGTTCGCGATCCTCGCGGACGTCGAGCTCGCGGACAAGACGGTGTGGGCGCCGACCGACGCCGCGTTCG
>JBEAQO010000125.1:0-2667 GCA_041163825.1 Actinomycetota bacterium
CTCGCCGCCGTGTCGCCGGAGACCACGATGCGGTGCCGCCCGTCGTCGATCGCGACGGCGACCGTGGGGACCGGGTGGACGACGTCGGCGAAGGCGAGGGTGAGCGGTCCGACCTCACGCAGGTCGCCACCACGGACCGTCTCGACCGCGAGGACCTCGTCCACCTCGTCCCCGGCGAGCGCCCGCAGGGTCGCGTGGACCTCCTCGGCGGCCAGGACCGGAAGCCGTCGACCGCTCGCGACCACGGCGGGATCGAAGCGCAGCGCGTACGTCGCGCTCGCCAGGTCCACGCAGTGGTCGAGGTGACGGTGACTGATCACGACGGCATCGAGCGCGGCGATGGGCAGGAGTCGCTGGAGGTTCGCGGTCGAGCCGTTCCCCGCGTCGACGAGGATCGCGGTCGACGCCGCGGGGGCGACATGACGGACCAGGGCGCTCGAGCACAGCCGCCCCGCCGCGGGGTGCGAGCCGGCCGAGCCCAGGACCGTCAGCTCGAGAACCATGGCACCGGCGCCCCGGGGCTCACGCCCACAGCGTCCCGCTGATGCGGGCCGCGATCTCCTCGAGGTCGCCGGGGGCGTAGGCGCCCGTCGAGAGGTACTTCCAGCCACCGTCGGGCGAGAAGGCCACGACCTTCGCGCCGCGCGGGAGGCGCTGGCACACACGGATGGCGACCGCGAGCGAAGCGCCGGTCGAGACGCCCGCGAAGACGCCCTCCACCTCGGCGAGCCGCCGGGTCATCTCGAGCGCCTTGAGCGAGTCGACCTTGATGCGCCCGTCGAGGACCGTGAGGTCGAGGACCTCCGGCACGTAGCCCTCGTCGAGGTTGCGCAGCCCGTAGACGAGGTCGCCGTACTCGGGCTCCGCGGCGTAGACCTTGACGTCCGGGTTCCAGCGCTTGAGCCGCTTGCCCACGCCGGTGACGGTCCCACCGGTCCCGAGCCCGCCGACGAACGCGGCGACGTCGGGAACGTCCGCGATGATCTCCGGAGCGGTGGTCTCGTAGTGCGCGAGCGGGTTCGCGGGGTTGCCGTACTGGAAGGGCAGGAACCACCCGGGATCCGCGGTCGCCATCTCGCGCGCGACGCGCACCGAGCCGTTGGAGCCCTCGGTCGCCGGGGAGAGCACGATCTCAGCGCCGAACATGGTGAGCGCCTGCCTGCGCTCCTCGGAGGTGTTCTCCGGCATGACGCAGGTCAGCGGGTAGCCCCGCACGCGGCAGATCGCGGCGAGCGCGATGCCGGTGTTGCCGCTGGTCGGTTCGAGGATGCGACGGCCCGGGGTCAGCGCGCCGGAGCGCTCGGCCTCGCGGATCAGGTAGGCGGCCACGCGGTCCTTGACGGACCCCGTGGGGTTCGCGCCATCGAGCTTGAGCAGGACCTCGTAGCCGTCCGGCGAGAGCCTCGGCAGCCCGATCAGCGGAGTCCGCCCGACGGCCTGGGAGACGTCGCCGAAGCGCACGGCTCAGGCGCCCCCGGCGACGGCCGGCATGATCGAGATCTCGGCGCCCGCCGGGACGACCGTGTCGAGTCCGTCGAGGTAGCGGACGTCCTCGTCGTCGACGTAGACGTTGATGAACCCGGGCACCCGGTCCCCGTCGAGGAGCGACCCGTCGAGTCCCGGGTGGGCCTCGATCAGCGCACCGAACACCTCACGGACCGTCCCCCCCTCGGCCTCGAGCCGGCTCGCCCCATCGGTGTGCCGGCGCAGGACGGTCGGGATGCGGACGGTCGGCATGGCGGACACTCCGGGAGCGAGGACGGACGGAGCGGGCCCTCGGGCGCCGCTTCGCGAGTCTAGCCCCGTGGCCCGCGACCCCTGGGCCGGCCGTACGAACCGTGCGAACCGACGCGCGGTGCGCACCGCAGCGGACTCAGCACACCCGCACGGCGACCTCGGCGATGACGCCGTCGAGGATCGTGAACGCGCGCGCCTCCGGCGCGTCGGGGTCCTGGAGGGTCAGGATCAGGTAGAGCGCCTCGGGATAGGCCGCGAGCCGGACGTCCGTGGCCGATGGGTAGGCCTGGGTGTGCGTGTGCGAGTGGTAGATCACCATCCCACGGTCCTCGTCCTCGATGGCGCGCACCGCCCGGAGCAGCTCACGCGGCTCCATCGCGTAGTAGGTGACCGATCGCTCGGCGTTGGCCACCGGGAGATGCACGATCGACCCGTCGGACCCGAGGCCGAGGAAGCCGCAGACCTCGAACGGGAAGTCGCTGCGCGCGTGCGCGACGAGGGCCTCGAAGGTCGCGCGGTCGAGGACGAGCTCGTCGAGCTGGCTCGCGACCACCGGGTTCGATGGCATGACCGCTGCGTGCTCCTCGCTCGATGCTCGCCGGTCCGAGCCACCCGGATGCGGGGCACGACGGTAGCGTCCGCGCTGCCCGGCGCGGTGAGGCGCTGTGCCCACCGACCGACCCTCGAGGTGAGCATGCCGCTCGACGACGACCTCCGCGCCCTCGCGACGGGCCCGAACTTCGCCGCGTTCACGACGCTCTTCCCGGACGGTGCCCCCCAGACGCACGTCGTCTGGGTCGATGCGGACGATGACGCGCTGCTCGTCAACACCGAGGTCCACCGACCGAAGTACGCCAACGTGATGGCCGACCCGAGGGTCACCATCACGATCTGGGACCACGCCGATCCCTACCACTTCATCGAGGCCCG
>JBEAQO010000126.1:0-4188 GCA_041163825.1 Actinomycetota bacterium
TCGACCTCGAGGTCATCGACCCGGGGGTCACGCTCGACGGCGATGAGGCGGAGCCCTACTGCGTGCTGGCTGGCGTCGCGCGCTTCCGGCCCGCGGGCGGCGGGGATGGCGGCTCGGACGACGACGCCACGGCCGGACCCGTGCCGACCTCCGTCCCGTCGGGCGAAGGGCCGAGCGACCGGCTCCCGGGCCTCGTCTTCGGCATCGGCCTGACGGCGGCCGGTGCGGCGGCGGTCCGCCGCCGGCTCGCACCGCGTCCGGACACGGTCGCGCCGGTCGGATGATCGTCGAGCCCCCGGGGGCCGACGCCCCCGGTGTGCCTCCCGACGCCCCTCGGACCGAGCACGAGCACGAGCTCCTCCCCGGCGGGACGCACCGGGTGCGAGCGGTCCGCTCCTCGTCGGTCCCGGCCGGGCCGAGCCCGGCGCCCGAGGCGCCCCAGGTCCTCTACGAGGCGGACCTCGCGCCGGACGGTCGGCGCACGGTGCGCTGGCCCGGGCTCGGCCGCGAGCTCGACGCGTGGTTCTGCGTCCTCGTCGGACCTGCGGACGCTCCCGGTGCGGCCGACCTCGTCGCGTTCCGGACGCCGCACCTGCCCGCCGGGGCCATCGTCGATGTCGACGAGGCGTCCCGCCTCGGGGTCCCCGCTTCCGACCAGGCGGGGGCGATGCGCTGGGACCGCGCGACCGGGGCCATCGATCGGGTGCACGTCCAGCCGGCGCACCGCCGCCGCGGGCTCGCGACCGCGCTCGTGCTCACGGCGGACGCGGTCCATCAGCTCGCCGGCTGGCCGGGGAGCCTGCACGCGGACGGTCGGCGCTCCGATCAGGGCGAGGCGTTCGCGGCCGCGATGGAGCATCCCGAGCGGGTCGCCCCGCGGACCGTGCGGGTCCCGCCGAGCGACGTGGTCCGCGCGCTCCGCCGACTGCTCGTGCGTCGCGGCATCGCCGCGCCGAGCGCGCGCGTCGTGCCGCTCGCCGCGGCGGCCGGGCCGGCAGGTTCCGACCGCCGGCTCGAGCCTGACGCGTCCGGGTCCGCGGACGCGAGCGCCACCTGGTACGTGCGTCACGGCAGCGACGCCCCCTCCGGACGGCACGAGGTGGACGGGTGGCGCGGTCCGGGGCACCCGGACGGCGCCGTCCTCGACGCCGATGCCGCCCGGACCGACGGTGCGACGCGGCTGTGGAGCCTGCGCTTCGACGACGAGGGACGCCCGATCGTCCGCTTCCCGTCGCTGCCCGGTGTGGCGCCCGTCTGGTTCTGCCTGCTGGCGCAGCGCCCGGAGGACCCGATGCTCGTCGACCTCGTCGCCTTCGACCGCCCGGTGCTGCCGCCCGGCACGGTGGTGTCCGACGTGGACTTCCCGCTCCTCGGCATCGCGTCGTCGGAGCAGGTCGGTGCCGTGCGCTGGGACCGTTCGACGGCGATCGTCCGGCTCGTCTACGTCCAGCCCGAGCGTCGGCGGCAGCAGCTCGCGAGCGCCCTCGTCTACGCGGCGTCCGCCGTCCACCAGAGCCACGGGTGGGTCGGTGCGCTGCGCTCCGACGGGCGCCGGACCGACCTCGGGCAGCGCTTCGTCGTCGCCCTCGGTCATCCGGAGCGCAGCGGGGCCTGGCGGGCACGCGTCGCCCCGGCCGACCCGGTCACGCCCGAGGTCGCGGCCGCGCGACGCGACGGCGCTCCGATCTGGTACGTGCGTGGGGTGGCCGCACTGCCCTCTGGCCGCTCCGCCGTCCGCGCCTTCCGGGGCGACGCGCACGACGATGCGACCGTGCTGCGGCCCGACGAGGCGCGCGTCGCCGGCGCCATGCCGCTGTGGTCGGTGAGCGACGACGCACTGGGCCGGGCGGTCGTTCGCTTCGACGGGCTCCCCTCGGCGCCCCCGGTCGTGCTCGTGGTGCTGCGCGGGGCGGACGCCCCGGAGGGCTCGGTCGATCTCGTCGCGCTGCCCGCCGACCACCCGCCGCTCGCCGACGTCATGCCCGGGACCGTGCTCGACTCCGATGTCCCGGTCGGCACCGACCTCGGTGCGCAGCTCGGCTCCGTCCGCTGGCGGGTGCAGGACGGCGCCATCCTCCGGATCGGCGTCGCGGAGGGTTCGTCCGGGTCGGGCCCCGTGCTCACGCTGCTGGTGGCGGCGGCCTCGGCCTGGCACCAGGCGAACCGGTGGTCCGGCGCGCTCGCGCTCGACGGTCGCCGTCCCGCCCGTCCGGAACAGCCCTTCCTGACCTCGTTCGACGCTGCCGCTCCGGGGCCCGGGGCCGCGGTCCTGAGCGCGCGACGACGTCACTGGCCCTTCGGTCGACGCGCACCTCGGACCGTGCCGTCCGCATCAGACTGATCGACCCGGGCGCGACGCAGCCTCCCAGGTCGCGCTCCGGACGGCCCATTGGCACGGGTCCGAAGGTCCTCGGATCGGTGGCCTCCGGCCCGACCGGTCGCGGGCCACGCCGACGACACTCCCTCCCGAGCGACGGGTCCGATCCCGTCCGGCGACTCCCCGCCGGCCGGACCCGCCGAACCAGACCATCGACCAGCCGGTCGATCATCAGAGGAGGGCGAGCATGTCCGGCAACTCCAAGCTGTTCGCGATCGTGGCCTACGCCGCCATCGTCGTCGGCTTCTTCTCCGCCATCGGCGGCGTGTTCGGCATCGTCTACACCTACCAGCAGGCCGCGGTGGAGAACATCACCACGCCCGACGATGCCCCCATCGCCGAGGTCCGGGTCCGCGGCCCGCTCTCGATGTGGTCGCAGGCCAGCATCATCACCACGCACCAGCTCCGCCGCACCGAGGGTCTGCGCTACGCGGAGATGCCGCGGGAGATCCCGGTCGTCGACGAGGCCGGCGACCCGGTCATCGACGAGGCCACGGGCGAGCCGATGATGGGCCCGAACCAGGCCCGTCTCTCCTGGCTCGACGCGACGACGCTGATCTCGGTCCTGAGCCTCGGCATGATCTCCTACGCCTTCAGCCTCTTCGCCCTCGTGGTCGGGCTGGTCCTGCTCGGCATGGGACTGGTCGTCCGCAAGCTCGCGCCGGCGGCCTGAGCCGCCGTAGCATCCCGAGTCCCCGCGAGGGTCGGTCCGCAGCAGCGGGCCGACCCTCCGGCTCGTCCGGGCCCGGTCCGTCGCCGTGGGCAGCGGCCGAGGTGCCGCTCGCGAGGTGGCGCGACCGAGACGGCGCGACCGAGGTGTCCGTGCTGGGGTGTCCCCGGTGAGGTGTGCATGATGACGACGCCGCTGTGGTCCGAGCTCGAGTCGCCGGCGGCACCGGAGGTCCCGACGCTCTCCGGTGGCACCACCACGGAGGTCCTCGTCGTCGGACTCGGTGCGTCCGGGCTCGCCGCGGCCGAGGAGGCCGCTCGGCTCGGTGCGGGTGTCCTCGCCATCGACGCGAAGGGCCTCGCCGCCGGCGCGGCCGGTCGCAACGGCGGGCTCGTGATGGTCGGTGGTGCGCGGTTCCACCACGATGCCATCGCGACCTGGGGCGCCGAGCGTGCCGACGCGATCCTCACGCTCACCGCCGAGGAGCGTGACCGCCAGGTCGCCGAGCTCCCGGGGATCGTTCGTCGGACGGGGTCGCTGCGCGTCGCCGGCGACGAGGCAGAGGAGGCCGACGTCCTCGCGCAGCACGACGCGATGCGTGCGGCGGGGCTCGACGTCGCGCTCGTCGAGGGGGAGCGGACGACGCTGTCGATCCCGGGCGATGCGGCCTGCAACCCGGTCGCACGCGTGCGGGCGATGGCGTCGCACGCCGCCTCGGCGGGCGTGCGCTTCGCCGCGACCGGCCCGGTCGACCCGCTCGACGCGGACGGCACCCTCGTGCGGACGCCGGCCGGGAGCATCGCGGCGGAGCACGTCCTCGTCTGCGTCGACGGTGGGCTCGAGCACGTGGTGCCCGCACTCGCCGGACGGGTGCGCACGACCCGCCTGCAGATGCTCGCGTTCGCGGCGGAGGGGGGCAGCTGCCCGGTCCCGGTCTACGCGCGCTGGGGCTACGAGTACGCGCAGCAGCTGCCCGACGGGCGCATCGTCGTCGGCGGGATGCGCGACCGCTTCGTCGACGACGAGTGGGACGCCCCGGCCGAACCGAGCACCGCGCTGCAGGACGCGCTCGAGACCTGGGCGCGCGCCGCGTTCGGCACGAGCGCGCCCGTGACGCACCGCTGGGCGGGTCGGGTCGCCT
>JBEAQO010000127.1:0-5327 GCA_041163825.1 Actinomycetota bacterium
TGTCGGGCGGCGGGACGCTCGCGGCGGAGCTCCACGACGCGTTCCGCGACGTCGACGTCCTCGACCACGTCGTCCTGTTCATCGACGAGTTCGACGAGCTGGTCCCCGCGCGGCGGGAGCAACCGAGCGCGGCCGGCGTCGTGAACGAGCTGCTCAAGTCGATCCCCGCGTTCCGGGAGCGCCCCGGTCGGCTGTTGGTCTGCGCGACGAACTTCGTCGACACGATCGACCCGGCCGTGCTGCGGCCCGGACGATTCGACCTGCTCATCGGCATCGGACCACCGGACACGGAGGCCCTGACGGCGCTGTGGTCGCAGGCGCTCGACACGCTCGACGTCGTCGAGGGGATCGATCCGGCCTCGCTCGCCGAGCAGTCGGCGGGGTTCACCCCGGGTGACGTGGACCTCGCGACACAGCGTGCTGCCGCCGCTGCCTTCGCTCGGGCACGAACGGGCGAGGGCGAGGAACGGATCGGGCTCGCCGACCTCCGCTCGGCGCTGGCCCGGACGCGCCCGTCGATCAGCGCGGACATGCAGGCCGCCTTCGACACGCAGCTCGCCGAGTACGAGCGGGTCTGACGGCGGCGTCGAGCCCGGCGCGGGCCGGGTCAGCCGAGGGGCAGGACCGCCTCCAGCTCGGTCCCGGACTCGCCGCGCGCGAGGTGCCAGCGGGTGCAGGTCGTGTCGAGCACCCGGGATCCGAGGCCCGACGCGCGCAGCGGGTGGGTGCTGGTGCCGTCGTCGCGGACACGCAGGAGGACCTCTCGCTCGCCCTCGGGCAGGAGCGCGACGCTCACGCGCGACGCCGAGCCGTGGACGACGGCGTTCGCGCAGGCCTCGCGCACGAGGTCGAGGGCGACCGACGCCGCGAGCACGTCCGCGTCGAGCCGCACACGGATGTCGGGGTCGAGCTCGACGGTGACGTCGCAGACCCCGTCCCACGTCGCGCGGGTCCGTTCGAGCTCGAGCGCGAGGTCGGGAGCGGCACGCTCCCGAGCCGGGTCGAGCGACTCGAGCGCTCGGCGGATCGGCTCGATGGAGGCCGAGCGCATCTCGGCGTCGAGGAGCCCCTCGCGGGCGGCGCGGTCCAGCCGGATGCCCGCGGCGTGGATGGCGGCCTGCACCGAGCCATGCAGCGCCCGAGCGAACTCCTGGCGCTCCCGAGCGAGGAGGGTGTTCGTGCGCACCACGGTGCGGCCCAGGTCGGTGTTGTGCTCGGCGAGCTCGGAGCGATGGCGCGCGAGCGCCTCGCGCGCGCTCGCCGCGAGGCTCCCCACGAGGGTCGCCAGCCACAGGGGGAGCACGTTGGCGGCGACGACGACGAGGTCGATGGGAGGGAGGCGTCCGAGGTCCGCCACGACGAGCCCGAGTCCGCGGTGGACGGTCGCGGCGAGGACGGCGACGCCGACCCCGAGCGCGCCCAGCGAGACGGTGCTGGCGGCCCAGCGTCGGCCCGGAGCGATGTCCGACCGGGCGGCCAGCCAGCGATGGATCAGCCGAGACGCGAGGAACGTGGTGACGAAGGTCAGGGCGAGCAGGACGAGCGACACGCCGAGCGAGCCCCAGTCGACGGCGACACGCAGGCCCGGCCCGGCCCCCGGCGGGGCCGGCATCGCCCCGGACGAGGTCGTCCCGTCGGGACCCGAAGCCTCGGGTCCGGGAGCGGGCCCGCCGAACGACCGTGCGAACGCGAGGAGCGTGAGTGTCAGGCCGAGGCCGAGCGGCCAGACGCGTGGTTCGAGCACGAGTCCGCCCAAGGCGCGGCGCCACGGCTCACGGACGGCGGGCGGAGCGACGACCGGCCCGAACCCCGGCGCGGCGAGGGCGACCCGATGGCTGAGCGGCCGCACGACCGTCTCCGCGATCCGCCGCAGCTCCGGTCCGGCCTCGTCGCCGAGCCAATCCAGTCTCGGCCCGAGTTCGCCCTCCACCAGGGCACGCACCCGTTCGCGCAGCCGCGATCGCTCGTCGGACAGCTCCGCGGTGCTGGCCTCGAGCGTCGCCTCGAGCGTCACCCGAGCCGCCCGCAGCGACGCGAGCGCGTCGCGGTACGCGTTGAGCGCGCCGAGGACGACGAGCAGCAGTGCCGTCCAGATCACGAGGAGGACGCCGCGCCCCGCGACCTCTCCGACGGCGACGACGGGGCCCGGCACGACGCCGTCCGCGCCCGCGCCGACGAGGAGCACCGCGACCGTTGGGCCGGCACCCGCAGCGACCGGGACCGCCACGAACACCGCGATGAGCAGCGTGCCGAGCATGAGGCTCGGACGTCGTCGTGCCAGCGCCGTCGAGAGCCAGCCCCAGCGGGCGACGACCAGCACGACGAGGAACACCACGACGCAGACGGCAGCGACCGCCGCGGTGACCCGTCGGTCCTGCCCCGACCCGGCCGTCGATCCGATCTGCCCGAAGGCGATGCGGACGTCGATGACCACGAGGAGGGTGAGCAGGACGGTGAGCGGCCAGCCGATGCCTCGGGGATCGGCGAGCCACGACCAGGGAGGGCGGGGCTGCGGCGCCCTCGCGGCGACGTCAGCCACGGCCGCCATCGAGGTCGGTCCCGAGCGCGTCGCTCCCCGACGCCTCCGAGCGGTCGGGGTCGTCGAGGGGCCCGAGGTCGCGGGGCATCCCGGCAGCGGCGACATAGCGCCGGACGGCCTCGACCCGCGGGTTGACCTCGCCATCGACGGGGATGTCGAGCTCGGCGTAGACGGCCTGGAGCCGCTGCTCGACGTTGCGCTCGGTCGTACCGCGGCGCGCCGCGATCGCCGCGTTCGTCAGGCCCATCGCCGCCAGGCGCAGGACCCCGAGCTGGGTGTGGGTGAGCCCGTCGAGCGGCCCGTCCCCGCCGACCGGCCCGCCGTCGCCGTCCGCCTCGGGCATCGAAGCACCCCGCAGCACCGACTCCACGGCTTCGATGAGCACGGTCGCGTCGGTGAGTCGGTCCTTCGGGAGGAACCGGCTCCCGGCCGGGAGGTCCCAGCCGTCCAGCCCTGCGGCACTCAGATCCTCGTGGCGGCTCATGAGCAGGATGCCGACGGACGGATGCGTCCGCGAGAGCACGTGGGCGAGGTGGAGCCCCGCGGGTCCCGAGGCCAGATGCACGTCGAGCAGGACCGCATCCGGATCGAAGGCGTCGACCGCGTCGCGGGCGGCGAGCTCATCGGCACGGACCAGGACCTCGAACCCCGCCTCCTCCAGGGCACGCCCCATCAGGGCCGCGAGCAGCGGCTCGTCCTCGACGACCAGCAGCCGCCGCACGACCCCGACCACCGTCCGACCCCCGTGATGTCCGCCCAGCGCCCTGCCTGCGGCGCGGCCCCCGACCCTAGCGCGCATCGGTCGCACCGCCGGGGTCGCCGTCGGTCGACTCGGACGGGTCGACCACATCCCGTGGCGTCGCGGTCGCTCGCCCGCGCCCGTGCTCCGTCCGCCGGATCCGCACCCGCTCGGCCGCACGGGTGTTCGCCGACTCGACGACGAGCTCGTGGTCATCGACCTCGACGCGATCCCCGACCGACGGGATGGCGCCGAGGACCTCGGTCACGAGCCCCGCGACGGTGACCGCATCCAGGTCCTCGGTGTCGAGCTCGAGACCGAGGTCCACGAGGTCGTGGAGCGGGAAGTGTCCGACGACCGCGACGGAGCCGTCGGGTGAACGGACGGCCTCCCGGACGTCGCGATCGAACTCGTCGTGGATCTCGCCGACGAGCTCCTCGACCAGGTCCTCGACCGTGACGATGCCGGCGACCCCGCCGTACTCATCGACGACCACGGCCAACGAGAGCCGGGCCTCCTGCAGGGAGCGCAGCGCCTCGATGACCCCGAGCGACTCCGGGAGCGCGACGATGGGACGCGACCGCTCCCCGACCGTGCCGTCCCTCCCGACGAGGTCCATGACCCCGACGAGCCGGTCGGCATCGTCGAGGGTGGTCGCGTAGACCGGCGCGCGGCTGTGACCGTTCTCGATGAGGCGCCGCAGTCCCTCGGCGGCCGGGAGGTCGGCCGCGAGGGCGACCACGGAACGGCGCGGGCGAAGGACCTGACGAAGCACCCGATCGGCGGCCTGGAGCGCGCCCGTGATGATGCGACGCTCGTCGGGGTCGTAGAGCCCGCCGGTGGCGATGAGGTCGCGGACCTCCTCCTCGGTCGGGGCATCACGCCCCCGCGCAGGGTCCGCGCCGAGCAGCCGGACCGAGAGGTCGGTGGCGGCCCCGAGGAACCGGACGAGCGGCCCCGTGATCCGCGCGAGCACCAGCAGCGGTCCGGCGGACGCGAGCGCCCAACCCTCGGCGCGCTGCATCGCGACGCGCTTGGGCGCGAGCTCCCCGATGACGAGGGTCACGAACGTGAGCACCACCGTCACGAGCACCACGGCGACCGGCTCGGCGACATCCCCGAGCGCGCCGAGCGGAGCGACCAGCGGCTCGGCGAGGGAGACGGCCGCGGTCGCGCTCGCGAGGAAGCCGGAGAGCGTGATCCCGATCTGGATCGTGGCGAGGAACGAGTTGGGGTCCCGGGCGAGCCGGGCGACCGCGCGACCGCGGGCGCCGCGCCGCTCGAGCCGCAGGAGCTGGGCCTCGCGCAGCGAGATGAGCGCGACCTCGCTGCCGGCGAGCAGCGCGTTGAGGACGAGGAGCGCCGCGACGAGCCCGAGCTGCCAGCCGATGCCCATGCCGCTCCGAGACCATGGCGCCCCGGGTGCGGGGTGGCCGGTCGAGGAGGGTACGGCGATGAACGGCGCCGGCCCCTCGGTGGCCCGGGTGCTGCTCGCGCGTCGAGGGACGGCACCCGGGACAGGCGCCGCACACGAGGTCGGGCCGTTAGGACAGGGTCGGCTCCACAGGTCCTACTACTGCCACCGTACGGTGGCACCGGTCGATCTCACGGTCGATCTCCGGCCGAGAGGCCGTGACGGTCCGTCACCTGACGGATCGGCTCCCGAACCGAAGGAACCGCTCCCATGCGCTTCACCACCCGCACCCGCACGACCGCGGCCGTCGTCACGGCCGCGTTCCTGCTCGCCGCCTGCGGCGGGACCACCGAGGAGGCCCCGGTCGAGGAGGCTCCCGCCGCGGAGGCTCCCGCTGAGGAGGCCCCGGCCGAGGAGACCGCCGGCACCATCGTCGCGGTCGCGGTCGCGGCCGGCGACTTCACCACCCTCGTCGCGGCCGTCGAGGCCGCCGGTCTGGTCGAGACCCTCTCCAGCGAGGGCCCCTTCACGGTCTTCGCTCCGACCGACGAGGCCTTCGCGGCCCTGCCCGAGGGCGTGCTCGAGAAGCTCCTGCTCCCGGAGAACGCCGAGCTCCTGACCCGCATCCTCACCTA
>JBEAQO010000128.1:0-2856 GCA_041163825.1 Actinomycetota bacterium
CTCGGTCCCGAGCAGGTCGCCTACGACCTGGTCTACCGGCGGACGCCGTCCCCGTTCCTCAGCGACGCCGCGGCGGCGGGCGCGGGGGCGTTCGACGGTACGGGGATGCTGGTGAACCAGGCCGCCATCGCGTTCGAGCGCTGGACGGGGATCGCCGCACCCATCGACGCGATGCGTGCGGCGGTCGGAGCGACCTCTCGCGTCTAGCAGTGCGGTTCATGAGGGACCCAACGTTGAGGACCGTCGGCCCGTAATCGGTTGCCAGCCAGCAACTCGGCAATGTGGACCAGTAGGGCGACCTCCTCGTCCGACAATTCTTAGCGAGGCTGAATAGGCGGAAAGTGGTGTCCATGAGTGGCAGGATGCCGTACGGGCGGAGCGCGCCCTCGCTGGGTCCGCCGGGGCCTGTGGAAGGACGCCGTCGCGGGGGGGCTCGTTGCTCAGAGCCTGAGTGCCGTGTTCGCTCCACTAGGGCCTTGAAGGGGGGCTCTTGCAGCGGCCGGCACAGGCTGCGACAAGGGCGCCGCGGCTACCATCCGGCCCTGCTAGGACCTTTCATGGAGGGGGTGCCCCGTGCAGCGCCTGCGCTGGCTCACCGCCGGTGAGTCCCACGGGCCCGCGCTCGTCGCGATCCTCGAGGGCCTGCCGGCCGGGCTGCCCTTCGCCCCCGCCGACCTCGAGCGCTCGCTCGAGCGCCGGCGCCTCGGCCACGGCCGCTCCCCGCGCATGGACCTCGAGGTCGACCGCTTCGAGCTGCTCGCGGGGCTCCGCCACGGACGCACCCTGGGCTCGCCCGTCGCCGTCGTCGTCCACAACACCGAGTGGCCCAAGTGGGCCGACGCGATGGACCCCGCCCCGCGCGAGGACCTCGAGGCCGTGCGCGCCACCGGGCGGGGGGAGCGCCTGACCCGACCGCGTCCGGGTCATGCCGACCTCGTCGGGGCGCTCAAGTACGGCTACGACGACGTCCGGGACGCGCTCGAACGCGCCTCCGCCCGTGAGACCGCCGCCCGGGTCGCGCTCGGCGCCTTCGCGCTGCGCCTGCTCGAGGAGGTCGGCGTGCGGGTCGTGAGCCACGTCGTCGCGATCGGCGGCGTCCACGTGCCCGACGACGCGCCCGGCCCCGGGCCCGACGACCTCGAGGCCGTCGACGCGTCCCCGGTCCGCTGCCTGGACGCGTCCACGAGCGCCGCGATGCAGGAGCGCATCGACCGCGCGGTCGCCGAGCGCGACACGCTCGGGGGCACCATCGAGGTCGTCGCGCACGGCCTGCCGCCCGGGCTCGGAACCTACGTCCACGCCGAACGACGGCTCGACGCGCGCCTGGCCGGCGCGTGCCTCTCCGTCCAGGCGATGAAGGGCGTCGAGTTCGGCGCCGGCTTCGCACTCGCCGACACGCCGGGCTCGCTCGCTCACGACGAGATCGAGCACGGCGAGCGCGGCTTCACGCGTCGCACCGAGCGCTCGGGCGGTCTCGAGGCCGGCATGACGACCGGCGCGCCCCTGCGGCTGCGCGTCGTGATGAAGCCGCTCTCGAGCCTGCCGCGGCCCCTCGACACCGTCGACCTCGCCACCCACGAGCCCGCCCAGGCCATCACCCAGCGCTCCGACGTGTGCGCCGTTCCGCGCGCGGGGGTGGTGCTCGAGCACGTCGTCGCGCTCGAGCTCGCCGACGCGCTGCTCGAGAAGACCGGAGGCGACACCCTCGACGAGGTGCGTCGCAACCTCGCCGCGTACCTGGACGACGTGGCACGACGCTGATGAGCCGCAACCTCTGCCTCGCCGGGATGATGGGCTCGGGGAAGACCACCGTCGGCCGCCTCGTCGCCGAGCGGCTCGGGCGCCGCTTCGTCGACACCGACGCCGAACTCGCGCGCTGGACCGGCCGGGACCCTGGGGCGCTGCTCGTCGAGGAGGGTGAGGAGCGCTTCCGCGAGCTCGAGCACCGCGTCGTCGCCGAGCTCGCCGGGCACACGGACCTCGTGGTCGCGCTCGGTGGGGGAGCGCTGCTGCGCGAGGACAACGCGGAGGCGCTCTCGCTCACCGGTGCCATCGTGCTGCTCGATGCCCCGGCCGCGGTCCTCGCGCGACGGGTCGCCGCCGACGGGACGCTGCGACCGCTCCTCGGGGACGCGGCCAGCGGTCCGGCGCTCGTCGAACGGCTCGGCGCGATCGCCGAGCAGCGCGACGCCCGCTACCGCGGCATCGCCGAGGGCGTGGTCGATGCGTCCGACACGCCCGAGGCCGTCTCGACGGCCGTCGTCGCGTGGGCCGTCGCTGCGCTCGACGTCCTGACGCCCTCCGAGCACGAGCAGGTGGCGGTGTGAGCGGTCCCTCTCGCGTCGACGTCGCGCTCGGGGAGCGCGCCTACCCGATCGTCGTCGGTGCGGGTCTCGTCGAGCGGCTCGGGCACGAGGTGCCGTTGCCGCTGCGAGCCGCCCGCGCCCTCATCGTCACACAGGAGCCGATCGTCGCGCTCGGCATCGTCGATCGTGTCGCGACCGCGCTCGATGCGGTCGGGCTCGGCACGAGCATCCACGTCGTGCCCGATGGCGAGGCGGCGAAGGACGTCGCTGTGCTCGCCGCGGTCTGGGACGCCGCGGCCGCGGTCCCGCTCGCGCGCGACGACCTCATCGTCGCGGTCGGCGGTGGCACCGTCGGGGATCTCGCTGGGTTCGCTGCCGCGACCTACCAGCGAGGCATCGCGGTCCTCCAGGTCCCCACGACCCTGCTCGCCCAGGTCGATGCCGCGATCGGGGGCAAGACCGGGATCAACCTCGCTGCGGGGAAGAACCTCGTCGGCGCGTTCCACCAGCCCGTCGCCGTCGCCTGCGACACGACACTGCTCGCGACGCT
>JBEAQO010000129.1:0-33024 GCA_041163825.1 Actinomycetota bacterium
ACCTCTCGCACGGCATGCCGGTCAACCTCTCGGGCAAGTGGTTCGACGTGACCTCGTACGGCGTCCGGCCCGACACCGAGACCATCGACATGGACGAGGTGCGCTCGCTCGCCCTCGAGCACCGGCCGCGTCTGATCATCGCGGGATGGTCGGCATACCCCCGCCATCTCGACTTCGCCGCGTTCCGAGCGATCGCCGACGAGGTCGATGCCGTCCTGCTCTGCGACGCGTCGCACTTCATCGGCCTCGTCGCCGGCGGCGCACACCCGAGCCCGGTGCCCCACTGCGACATCGTCACCTTCACCACCCACAAGGCCCTGCGCGGCCCACGCGGGGCGATGATCCTCACGAACGAGCGCTGGGCGAGCGCCATCGACAAGGCCGTCTTCCCCGGGTCCCAGGGCGGGCCCTTGGAGCATGTCATCGCCGCCAAGGCCGTCGCGCTGGGCGAGGCGATGCGGCCCGAGTTCCGCGCGTACGCCCGCCGGATCGTCGACGACGCGGCCGCGCTGGCCGACGGGCTCGCCGAGCGCGGCTACCGCATCGTCTCCGGGGGCACGCAGACGCACCTCTTCCTCGCCGACGTCACGGCCAAGGGGCTGACGGGCGCGGAGGCCGAGTCGCGCTGCGACGCCGCGGGCATCGTGCTGAACAAGAACGCGATCCCCTTCGACCCGAACCCGCCGGCGGTGGCCTCGGGCATCCGCGCTGGCACGCCCGCGGTCGCGACCCAGGGGATGGGGGTCCCCGAGATGGCGATCGTGGCCGACCTCATCGATCGGGCGCTGACCGGCTCCGACGAGGAGCGGGCCGTCGTCGCTGGTGAGGTCTCCGAGCTCGTCGCGCGATTCCCCGTCTACCCGCGGCCCCCGGCCGGGTGACGCTGCCGGGAGGGCGGGCATGACGGGGCTGCTGATGACGGTCCTCGTGGCCGCGGCGTTGACCGCGAGCACGGTCCCGCTCGCGTCGAGGCTCGCCCGTCGGACGGGAGCGCTCGGTCACCGCATCGGGGAGGGGCCCGAGGACCCCGAGCCGGCTCCGCCCGTCCCCGCGCTGGGCGGGCTCGCGATGCTCGTCGGGGTGCTCGGCGGCCTGGGGCTCGCGGCGACCAGCGAGACCCTGCGTCCGGCCTTCGCCTCGTCCCAGCTGATCGCCGTCGCCGTCGGATCGGTGCTGATCGCCGCGCTCGGTGCCCTCGACGACATCCGCGGGCTGACCCCTCCCGTCAAGCTCGCGGGGCAGATCGTCGTGGCCACGACGGTCGCCGTCCTCGGCCTGCAACTGGTGCACTTCTGGGTGCCGGGGCTGGGCGTCGTGGCCCTCTCGCCCGACCTCGCCCTGGTGCTTACGGTCCTGGCGCTCGTCGCGATGGTCAACGTCGTCAACCTCATCGACGGGCTCGACGGGCTCGCGAGCTCGATCGTCGCCATCGGGGCCGCGGCCTTCCTCGTCTTCACGCTGCGCAGCCAGTCGCCGGTGCTCGCCGTCGCCACCCCGACCGCCCCGGCGCTGATCGCCGCGCTGGCCGCGGCGGTGGCGCTCGGCTTCCTGGTGCACAACTGGTACCCGGCGCGCGCCTTCATGGGGGACACCGGCTCGATGCTCCTCGGGCTCCTCCTCGGCGCTGCGGGCGTCGCTCACGTCGGACGCACCGCCGCTCCCTCGGGTGCCGACTTCACCGGGACCGTGCCGCTGCTCGTGCCGATCCTGATCGTCGCCGTGCCCTTCGTGGACCTCGCCCTCGCGGTCGTCCGCCGGCTGACGACGGGGCGACCCATCACCGAGCGGGACGAGGCCCACGTGCACCATCGCCTGCTCGCGTTCGGACATTCGCATCGTCGCGCGACGGCGGTGCTGTCGTACTGGTCGGCGGTCATCGCGCTCGGTGCGCTCCTTCCGGCGTTCGTCACCCCGCCGACGCTCGTCGCGGTGCTCGTCGTGGCGGGAGCGCTCGGGATCGTCGGGACCACCCTCGGCCGCCGCGATGGGCGCGGCCGCCGGCCGCCGCTCGCCCCGGTGGGTCCGACGTGAGTGCGACCGAGGGGCAGGACCATCGCGCGGACTCTGGGCGTGGCGTGGGCCGGTCCGATGATCGTGTGCGCGCCGATGGAGGGTCGCGCGAGCGAGGGGCGGCGGCGGCGCGGGCGCTCCGGCGTGGGACGTGGACCGGGCTCGACCAGGCCTCGGTCATGGGGGTCGAGCTGCTCGCGGCCATCCTGACGTGGGCCGGCATCGGCTGGCTCGTCGACCGGTGGCTCGGGACGGCACCGTGGTTCCTCGCGATCGGCGCGCTCGTGGGCAACGGTGCGGGGCTCTACCTGGTGTGGCTGCGTGGCGCTCGCCTGCAGGCGGGCGAGGACCGTCGGGCCCGCGAGGTCGGTGCCGCCCGGCCCGAGGGGGACGGGGAGCCGGCCCCGTGAGGGGTCCGGAACGCGAGGTCGCCGCACTGCTCGCGCGCGCCACCGGTGCCCTGGCCGTGGTCGCCGTCGTCGTCGGCTGGCTCCTCGGGGGCAGCCCGGGTGCCCTGAGCGCGCTGGCGGGCGTCGGGCTCGTGTCGCTGCTCGGGCTCGGCGCCAGCCTCGCGCTGGTCTGGGCCGCCGGGCGCGGACCCCGGGCGGCGCTGGTCGCTCTGGGGGGTGGCGTGGTCGGCCGGCTGGTCGTCTACGCTCTCGCCCTGTCGGGACTGGCGCGCATCGAGTGGATCGCGTGGCCGAGCCTGGCCGGCGCGGTGGTCGTCTCGCTCGTGGTGACGCTCGGCATCGAGCTCCGTGAGCTGGCATGGCGGCCGCGGCTCCTCTGGGTCGATCCCGGCGCAGGGAACGAGGCACGGTCGTCGACGCCCGAGCGCGCCGACGACGGGACACGGAGCTGACGGGTGAGCGCGATCCTTGCTGCGGCCGAGTGGGGGGGCGAGTTCGAGGGGGCCCTCGACGACATCGGCAAGCTCTTCCGCTTCCCGCCGCTCTCGTTCCTCCCCTCCATCGAGGTCGCCGGCATCGACCTCTCGATCAACCGGACCATCCTGATCGCGTGGCTCATGACGCTCGTCGCGGCGACGGTGATGTACGCGGCGTTCCGGTCCCCCAAGGTCGTCCCGGGACGGATGCAGGCCATCGGCGAGATGATCATCGGGTTCGTCGAGTCGATCGCGGTCGACATCATCGGCCACAAGCACGGTCGGCGCTACGTCCCGCTGCTGACGACCTTCTTCGTCTTCATCCTGTTCATGAACCTCGCGAAGCTCACCCCGTTCCTGATGCTGCCGCCGACCTCCCGCATCGCCTTCCCGCTGTTCCTCGCGGGCATCACGTGGCTGACCTACATCGGCTCGGGCATCAAGGAGCAGGGGTTCGTCCACTACTTCAAGGAACTGGCGTTCCCGCCGGGGGTCCCCAAGCCCCTCTACGTGCTGCTCACCCCGATCGAGCTCATCTCGGGGCTGGTGCTGCGACCCTTCACGCTGATGCTGCGGCTGTTCGCCAACATGGTCGCCGGCCACATCCTCGTCGTGATCACCCTGGTCACCATCCACGTCTTCCTGCCGTCCACCCCGGTCGGCTGGACCGTCGGCGTGTTCGCCCTGATCGCCTCGCCGCTCGTGTTCGCCTTCGAGCTGCTGATCATCGGGCTGCAGGCCTACATCTTCACCATGCTGTCCGCCGTCTACATCAGCTCGTCGGTGGAGCCCGCGCACTGACCGTCCGCACGTCGGCGGCGCATCGCTGCCATGAGGAGGAAGCAATGGAGAACCTCGGGAACGGCCTGGTCTTCGGACTGGCCACCCTCGGCCCCGGCATCGGCCTGGGCATGCTGATCGGCAAGGCCATCGAGTCGATGGCCCGCCAGCCGGAGGCGGCCGGCATGGTCCGGACGACCATGTTCATCGGCATCGCCGTCGTCGAGGCGCTCGCGCTCCTCGGCTTCGTGCTCGCCTTCGCCATCTAGGAGCGATCATGCCGTTCTTCTTGGCTGCCGAGGAGGCCTCCGGGGGCATCGAGCTCCTGCCGGAGGCGGCGGAACTCGTCTGGGGTCTCGTCGCCTTCCTGCTCCTCTTCGGCTTCATGTCCAAGTTCGTCTTCCCGCGCTTCGGCACGATGCTCGACGAGCGTCGCGCGGAGATCGAGGGCAAGATCGAGTCGGCGGACGCGAAGCTCGTCGAGGCGGAGGAGGCTCGTCGCGGGTACGAGGCGAGCATCGCCGACGCCCGCGGGGAGGCCAACCGCATCGTCGAGGAGGCGCGGGCGGCCGCCGAGACGGTGCGCGCGGAGATCCTCTCGCGCGCCGAGGCGGAGGCGGCCGCGCTCGTCGAGCGCGCCCGGACCGACGTCGCCGGCGAGCGTGAGCGCGTCCTGCAGGAGCTTCGCGGCCAGGTCGGCGCGATCTCCGTGGAGCTCGCGGAGCGCATCGTCGAGCGCGAGCTCGACGCGGCGACCCACTCGGCGCTGGTCGACGAGTACATCGGTCGCCTGGCCGCACGCGGCTGAGCCGACGAGGGAGCCGGACCATGTCGAGCGAACGCAACGCCGCCTTCGCGCGGGCCATCGTGTCGCTGGCGGAGGCCGAGGGTGCGCTGGACACCATCGAGGACGAGCTCCTCGAGGTCGCCCGCGCGGTGGACGGGAGCACGGAGCTGCGTGACCGGTTGACCGACCTGCACCTGCCGATCGCCCGGCGGCTCTCGTTCGTCGAGAGCGAGGTCCTGGCCGCGGCCCACCCCGTGACCCGGACGGCGCTCGCCATGGTCATCGCCGGGGGCGTCGCCGGGCACCTCGGTGCCATCGCGACCGCGGTCGCCGCCGCGGGGGCGACCTCACGGGAGCAGGAGTACGCCGAGGTCCGCGTCGCCCAGCCGCTCGACGATGCACGGCGTGCGGCGCTCAAGGCGGCGCTCGAGCGCTCCACCGGGCGCACGCTCGACCTCAAGGTCGTCGTCGACCCGAGCGTGATCGGGGGCATCTCGGCGCGCATCGGCGACACCGTGATCGACGGGACGGTCGCGCGCCGTCTCGAGGAGCTCCGCGCTCGCGTCGGGGCCTGACCGCCGGACACCGGCACGCACGACCACCCGCGGGCGGGCGCCCGCGACGCGGTGAGAGAGGACCAGGACGAGATGGCTGAGCTGACCATCCGCTCGGAGGACGTCGCGGACGCCGTCCGCCGCATGCTCGAGGGCTACGACCCCACCGTCGAGGCCGAGCAGGTCGGGCGCGTGCTCGAGACCGGTGACGGCATCGCCCGGATCGCGGGCCTGCCGGGCACGCTCGTCAACGAGCTGCTCGACTTCGGCGGCGAGGTCTTCGGCGTGGCGATGAACCTCGACGAGCACGAGATCGGCGCCGCGGTCTTCGCCGACGCCTCCAGCGTCGAGGAGGGCCAGACGGTCCGCCGCACGGAGCGCGTGCTCTCGGTGCCGGTCGGCGACGCGCTGCTCGGTCGCGTGGTCGACCCGCTCGGTCGTCCGATCGACGGCAAGGGCCCCCTCGACCCGTCCCGCATCGACGGGGAGCGCGCGCTCGAGGTCCAGGCGCCCGGCGTCGTCGATCGTCAGCCGGTCGCCGAGCCGATGCAGACCGGCATCAAGGTCATCGACGTCATGACCCCGATCGGGCGTGGTCAGCGCGAGCTCATCATCGGTGACCGTCAGACCGGCAAGACGGCGATCGCGGTCGACACGATCATCAACCAGAAGGCGCTGTGGGGCACGCCCGATGCGATGCGCTGCATCTACGTCGCGATCGGACAGAAGGGCTCCACCGTCGCCCAGGTCGTCGAGACGCTCGAGCGTGCGGGCGCGATGGAGTACACGACCATCGTGTCGGCTCCGGCGTCCTCGCCGGCGCCGTTCCAGTACATCGCGCCCTACGCCGGGGCGGCCATCGGGGCGAACTGGATGTACAAGGGCGAGCACGCCCTGATCATCTACGACGACCTCTCGAAGCAGGCCGACGCCTACCGCCAGCTCTCGCTGCTGCTGCGCCGCCCGCCGGGTCGCGAGGCCTACCCCGGCGACGTCTTCTACCTCCACAGCCGGCTGCTCGAGCGGGCGGCCAAGCTCTCCGACGAGCTCGGGGGCGGGTCGATGACGGCGCTGCCGATCGTCGAGACCAAGGCCAACGACGTGTCGGCCTACATCCCGACCAACGTCATCTCGATCACCGACGGGCAGATCTTCCTGGAGACCGACCTGTTCTACCAAGGGGTCCGTCCGGCGATGAACGCCGGCATCTCGGTCTCGCGGGTCGGCGGCTCGGCCCAGCGTCCCGCGATGAAGGCCGTGTCCGGCACCGTGCGCCTGGAGCTCGCGCAGTACCGGGAGCTCGAGGCCTTCGCGCAGTTCGGGTCGGACCTCGACAAGGCCTCGCAGCAGCAGATCGCTCGAGGACAGCGCGTGGTCGAGATCCTCAAGCAGCCGCAGTACCAGCCCCTCCCGGTCGAGCTGCAGGTCGCCTCGATCTTCGCGGTCACGAGCGCCAAGCTCGACGACGTCGCCGTCGCGGACGTCCGGCGCTTCGAGTCGGAGCTCCACGGGTTCCTCCGGGCGCGCCACGCCGGCGTGCTCGAACGCCTGCGGACCGAGAAGCTCACCGACGACCTCCGGGGTGCCCTGACCGCTGCCGTCGACGAGTTCAAGGCCGGCTTCGTCCCCTCGGTGGTCGAGCGTGCCGAGGAGTCGAACGAGGGTTGGGACGCGATGGCCGCGACGAGCGAGCACGTCGAGGCGTAGCACCGGGGACCCCGCCGCGGGCGGGGTCCACGAGCGACGAGCGGGACCGAGCGAGCCGAGCCGGACGGGTCGGGAAGGAGGCGGACATGGCGGGCAGCGGACAGATCCGGCTCCTGCGTCGTCGCATCCGTTCCGTGCGCTCCACGCAGAAGATCACCCGAGCGATGGAGATGATCGCCGCGTCGCGCATCCTCCGCGCGCAGAAGCGCGTGCAGGCCGCCCGGCCCTACGCCGAGGGCATCACCGAGGTCATCAAGGGGCTCTCGATCTCGAACGAGGTCCGGCGTCACCCGCTCCTCGTCGACCGTGAGGTGCAGCACGTCGCCGTGATCGTCAACACCTCCGACCGCGGTCTCGCCGGGGCCTACAACGCCAACGTCCTCAAGGTCGCCGAGCGCACCATCCGGGAGGAGGAGGCCGCCGGGCGGACCGTCGAGCTCTACGTCGTGGGCAAGAAGGGTGCGGGCTACTTCAGCTACCGCAACCGCCGACCGCTGCGCGCCTGGGAGGGGGTCGCGGACACGCCGACCATCGACTCCGCGGTCGGCATCGCCGAGACGGTGATGGCGCGCTACGCCGCGGCCGAGCTCGACCGCGTGTGGCTGGTCTACACCGACTTCCGTTCCTCGCTGACCCAGGTGCCGGTACGCATGGAGCTCCTGCCGGTCAAGGCCGAGGAGTTCGCGGGCGGCGAGACGATCGCGCCCGAGTTCCTCTTCGAGCCGACGCAGTCCGAGCTCCTCGAGCGCCTCATCCCGCGCTACGTCGAGGCGAAGGTGTTCCACGGCCTGCTGGAGTCCTCGGCCTCCGAGCACGCGTCCCGTCAGCGCGCCATGAAGTCGGCGACCGACAACGCGCAGCAGGTCGCCAACGCCCTCGCGCGGGTCATGAACCAGGCCCGGCAGGACCAGATCACCACCGAGATCTCCGAGATCGTCGGCGGCGCCGAGGCGCTGGCCGCGACCAACTGACCGAACACGCAGGGCGCCGGTCACCACCGGCCGCGAGGAGGAACCAAGGATGACCGTCAAGAGCGCGGACGGCCGGATCGTCCGGGTCACCGGTCCCGTCGTGGACGTCGAGTTCCCGCCGGGCGACCTCCCCGACATCAACAACGCACTGACCTTCGAGCGCATCGTCGAGGGCCGGACCGTGACGCTGACCGCCGAGGTCGCCCAGCACATCGGGGATCGGCGCGTGCGTGCGGTGTGCATGCAGCCGACCGACGGCGTCGTGCGCGGATCCTCCGTCGTCGACACGGGTGGGCCGATCACCGTGCCGGTCGGGCCGGGGACGCTCGGGCACATCTACAACGTGCTCGGCGAGCCGCTCGACGTCGGGCCGGAGGCGATCACGGCGGACGCGCGTTGGCCGATCCACCGTCAGCCCCCGTCCTTCGACGAGCTCGAGTCGCAGACGCGCATGTTCGAGACCGGCATCAAGGTCATCGACCTCGTCGAGCCCTACGTGCAGGGCGGCAAGATCGGCATGTTCGGTGGTGCGGGCGTGGGCAAGACCGTGGTCATCATGGAGATGATCAACCGCGTCGCGCAGCAGCACGGGGGTGTCTCGGTGTTCGCCGGTGTCGGTGAGCGGACCCGCGAGGGCACCGACCTCATGCTCGAGATGCAGGAGTCCGGCGTCATCGACAAGGCGGCGCTCGTCTACGGGCAGATGGACGAGCCGCCGGGCGTGCGCCTGCGTGTCGCCCTCTCGGCCCTGACGATGGCCGAGTACTTCCGCGACGAGATGCGTCAGGACGTGCTGCTCTTCATCGACAACGTGTTCCGCTTCGTGCAGGCCGGGATGGAGGTCTCGACGCTGCTCGGCCGGATGCCCTCGGCCGCCGGGTACCAGCCGACGCTCGCCAACGAGATGGGCCAGCTCCAGGAGCGGATCACGTCGACGAAGGGACGATCCATCACGTCCCTGCAGGCGGTGTACGTCCCTGCCGACGACATCACCGACCCGGCGCCGCACACCACCTTCGCGCACCTCGATGCGCAGACCGTGCTGTCCCGCGAGATCGCCTCGCTCGGCATCTACCCGGCCGTCGACCCGCTCGACTCGACCTCGCGCATCCTCGACCCGGCGATCGTCGGCGAGGAGCACTACCGCGTGGCCACCGGCGTGCAGCAGGTCCTCCAGCGGTACAAGGACCTGCAGGACATCATCGCCATCCTCGGGATCGACGAGCTCTCGGAGGAGGACAAGGTCGTCGTCGCACGGGCCCGCAAGGCGCAGCGGTTCTTCAGCCAGAACTTCTACGTCGCCGAGCAGTTCACGGGTCAGGCGGGGGTCTACGTCCCGATCAAGGACACGATCGAGGGCTTCAAGGCGCTGATCGAGGGCGAGCTCGACGACGTGCCGGAGCAGGCCTTCACCTACGCCGGTGACGTCGATGACGTCCAGCGTCGGGCCAAGGAGCTCGCTGGCTGACGCCCGTGGCGCGGCCCCCCGAGCACGACACGGCCCGCCGAGCACGACGCGGCACCGCGCACCAAGACGGAGCAGGATCCGGGCACGACGGACGAGGACGACGACCGTGGCGACGATGCAGGTCGAGGTGGTCTCGGCGGAGGGCCACGTGCTCTCGGGCGAGGCCCGCGAGCTCTACGCCCGCTCGGTCGAGGGCGAGATCGGCATCCTGCCCGGGCACCAGCCGGCGCTCGTGGCGCTCGATGTCGGCCCCGTGAAGCTCGTGCTCGCCGACGGCACCGTCGAGCGCATCGCCGTCCACGCCGGGCTCCTCTTCGTCGGCGAGGACGGTCGCGCCATCGTCCTCGCCGACATCGCCGAGCGCGCGGCGGACGTCGACGTCCGCCGGGCCGAGGCTCGGGTGCGCGAACTGGAGGCGGCGCTCGCGACCGACGACGACGCGGTGCTGCGGATGTCGCTGCGCAAGCACCGCCTGCGCCTCGAGGTCGCCCGCGACCAGGGCTGACGGCCGTCCGTCCGGCCGCCACGACCGGCACGGTCGGTAGCCTCGCCCGGTGTCCCCCGAGCCCCCCACGTCCCTCGGCGCCGACGGTCGTGTCGGCGATGCGATCCTCGTGCGCGGCGGCGCCCGCCTGACCGGGACCGTCGAGCTCTCGGGGGCGAAGAACTCGGTCCTCAAGCTCATGGCGGCCGCGCTGCTGACCGACGAGGAGGTCGTGCTCTCCGCCGTCCCGGCCATCGCGGACGTCCCGGTCATGGCCGAGGTCCTCGCCGGGCTCGGGGTCGAGGTCGCGCTCGACGTCGCAGGGGAGCGCTGCCGGCTGCGCGCGCTCGAGGTGGGGGCGATGGCGCCGCGCGACGCGGTCGTGCGGATCCGTGCCTCCATCGCGACGCTCGGGCCGCTGGTCGCGCGCCAGGGGCGCGCCCGCGTCGCGCTCCCGGGCGGGGACCGCATCGGGGTGCGCTCCATCGACCTCCACCTCGCGGGGCTCCGAGCGATGGGTGCCGAGGTGGCCCTCGAGCACGACGAGGTCGACGTGCGGGTGGAGCGGCTGCGTGGTGCGCGCATCACGCTGGACTTCCCCTCCGTGGGCGCGACCGAGAACCTCGTCATGGCGGCGACGCTCGCGGAGGGCGTGACGGTCCTCGACAACGCGGCCCGCGAGCCCGAGATCGCCGACCTCTGCGCGATGCTCGTCGCGATGGGGGCCCGCATCGAGGGCATCGGTTCACCGACCCTCAGTATCACCGGCGTCGACCGGCTCGGCGGGGTGGCGTGGGAGACGTGCCCGGACCGCATCGAGGCCGGGACCTACGCGATCGCCGCCGCGCTCACCGGGGGCGACGTCACCATCCGGCGGGTGCGTGCGTCGGACCTGACGGTGCCCCTTCGCAAGCTCCGGGACGTCGGCGCCCTGGTCGAGGAGCACGACGACGCGATCCGGGTCGTCGGCCGGCCGCTCTCACCGGTCGATGTCGTGACCCTGCCCTACCCGGGCTTCCCGACGGACCTGCAGCCGCAGATGATGGTGCTGCTCACGCAGGCGGCCGGCATGAGCCGTTGCACGGAGAACGTGTTCGAGTCGCGCTTCTCCTTCGTGGACGAGCTCCGTCGCATGGGGGCGGACATCGAGGTCGCTGGTCATCACGCGACCCTGAGCGGACCCACACCGCTGTTCGGGGCGACGCTCGCCGGGCTCGATGTCCGCGCCGGTGCCGCCGGGGTGCTCGCCGGGCTCGTCGCCTCCGGCGAGACGCTGGTGCGGGACGCGCATCACGTCGACCGCGGCTACGCCGAGCTCGTGCCCCGACTGGTCGCCCTCGGGGCGGACGTCGAACGGGTCGTGGCGGGCGCCGCGGGGGTCCCGTGAGCTCGGAACGACCGTCCGTCCGAGCGGCCGTCGTCCTCGCCGTGCTGGTCCCGTCGCTCGCGGTCTCGCCAGCGCCCCCGGTCCTCGCGGTCGAGCCGAGCGCGGTGGTCGAGCCGGATCGTCCGGCGCCCTTCCCCGTACGGGGCCCCCTCGTCGCCGAGCCGCGCGATGGCGGCATCGTCGCGCTCGGCCGGACGCGCTACCTCGGTCGCCTGGAGCTGCGACGGGAGGGCTCGGGGGTGCGGCCCATCCTCGAGCTCGACCTCGAGGACTACCTGCTCGGTATCGCCGAGATGCCGGCCTCCTGGCACGAGGAGGCGCTGCGTGCGCAGGCGGTCGCGGCCCGGACCTACGCGTGGCGCTCGATCCTCCGCCAGCGCTTCGACGGCTACGACATCTGTGCGACCGTGGCCTGCCAGGTCTTCCGTGGGGCGGAGGTCGTCGCCGACGGTGGTGTCGGCGAGCGCTGGGCGTCCGCCGTGGCCGATACGGCGGGGGAGGTGCTGCTCGATGCCCGGGGCGAGCCCATCCTGGCGCGCTACTTCTCGACCTCGGGCGGGCGGACGTACGCCAACGACGTCGTGTTCCCCTCCTCGGGGGCGTTCCCCTACCTCGTCGGCATCGAGGACCCCGACGATGCGGTGTCGCCCTACCACCGCTGGACGGTGCGCTTCACGCGGGCCGAGTTCGATGCGATCTCCGGACGCGGCGACAACCTCGGCCGGGTGACCCCGGTGGCATCCGCCGAGCGTCTCGGCGACATCGACGACCCTCGCGCCCCGATCCGCTTCACCGGCACGAACGGCCGGACGGTGGTGGTCAGCGCGATCGCGCTGCGCGACTTCCTCTCGACGTACGCACCGATGGCGTCGCCGGAGCGCTTCCCCGGCCCGACCGACGACGGCTCGCGGCGCCTGCCGTCGACGGTGCCGACCACCCGCTACGCGATCGAGGTCACATCGGACGAGGTGGTGCTGCGCGGCCGGGGCTGGGGTCATGGTGTGGGCCTCGGGCAGTACGGTGCGCGGGGACGGGCCGAGCGAGGTCAGACCTACCGGGAGATCCTCGCCGCCTACTACGCCGGGCTCGAGCCCGTCGTCGACGAGCGCCTCCCGGCGACCGTGCGGGTCGGGCTCGGACGCTTCGACGAGGTCCGGGTCCTGCGGGCGGAGGTCCCGATGCGGCTGGTGGCGGACGGTGAGGAGGTGGTCGCGGCGACGCTGGGCACCTGGCTCGTGGCGCCCGACGGGGACGGCTTCGTGCTCGAGGCGCCCCCCGGCGAGGGCGCGCTCCTCTCGGTGACCCCGACGCGCGTCGTGCAGGGCGGTGAGCGTCTGCCCGGGCGTGCGGTCGTGCTCGAGGTCTCGGTCTCCAAGCCGGTCCGGCTCGCGCTCGAGGTCGTCGATGCCCGGGGTCGGTCGGTCGTCGTCGAGCCGCTCGGGCTCGCCGAGGCCGGCATCCACACGGCGACGTGGCGGCGCCGGGACGCGGCGGGCCAGCCGGTCGCACCCGGCGCCTACGCGGTGCGCCTCGTCGGCGAGGACGCGCTCGGTGCCACCGATGGCACGGCGACCCGGGTGGTCGTGACCGAGCGTCCACCCCCGCCCGTCCCGCCCGTCGGCGCGGACGGTGCCGCTGACGCCGTCGGACGTCCGCTGGTCCTGGTGGGGGCGCTCGCGACCCTGGTCGCGCTGGCGTTCCTCGCCTCGGGCCGTCGGCGGGCGCGCGGTCCGATGGGGGGCGAGGACGGTGCGGTCGACGCCGGGGACGCAGGGCCGTCGTCGTGACCGATCGCCCGATCGTGCCCGAACCGGACGTGCCGCCACCACCGGCTCCGGCACCGCGCGCCGCGCCCGACCTGGTCGATGCGTTCGCCGCGCTCCTGGCCCTCGTCGGGGTGCAGTTCGTGGTCGGTGGCATCGGTGTCGCGCTGCTCGCCGCCGCTGGCGTCGAGGTCGCTGGCGCACCGCTGCTCGCGGTCGTGCTCGGCTCGCAGCTCGCGACGCTCGTCGTGCTCGCGGCGATCGTGCGGGTGCGTGGTCGGCCGCTGCGCCTCCTCGCTGGACCCGAACGGGCCCGCGCGGTCCACGTCGCGACCGGCCTCGGGATCGGAGCCGGCGGGGTGGTCCTGGCCTACGGCCTCAACGCACTGCTGCTGCGCTGGTCCGGGTCGACCGAGCCGGTCGAGCAGCTCCTGCTGGAGGAGCTCGCCGCTGGCGCGACCGCGGTCGCCCTCGCGGTCGTCGTCGCGGTCGTGCTCGCGCCGATCACCGAGGAGATCGCGTTCCGCGTGCTGCTGCTCGGAGCGCTGCGTCGCCGGGTGGGCGAGGTCCCGGCCCTCGTCGGATCGACCCTGGCGTTCACCGTCGCCCACGCCGAGGTCGCCGTGAGCCAGCCGCTCGCGCTCGTCGGGCTCGGCGCCCTCGGGCTCCTCCTCGGTGTCGCCTACCTGCGATCGGGGACCGTCGTCGTGCCGATCGTCGCGCACGCGACCTTCAACGCGGTGTCGCTCGGTCTCGCGCTCTCCGCGTCGGCGTTCGGGACCGGCTGATCGCGTCCGCGCTCAGTGGCGGACGAGGCGCTCGGCGAGGCTCCTCCCGCTCGGAGCTCGGCCGGTGCGCGCGGCACGCTCGTCGATCGCCGCGAGCCGGACCTGCAGGAAGCGGGCCGCGAGCCAGCGGAGCGGTTCGGGCTCCCAGCGCCTGGCCCGATGGCCGACCATCGGCAGGTCCTCCCACTCGGTCTCCCCGTCGACGACCAGGTCGGCGAGCACGCGGCCCGCGAGGTTCGCGGTCGCCACGCCCTGTCCGGTGTAGCCGTGGGCGCCGCCCAGGCCCGTCGCCGGGTCGAACTCGAACGTCGGCATCCAGTCGCGAGGCATCCCGAGCGGGCCGCCCCACGCGTGGCTGAAGCCGACGCCCTCGAGCGGCGGGAACCAGTCCGCGAGCTGCGCGCGCAGGCCCGCGTGGGTGGGTCCGTGGTGGTCGAACTCGGGCCGGATGCTCGACCCGAAGTGGTAGGGCGCACCGCGCCCGCCGAAGAGCACCCGGCCGTCACGGGTGCGGGAGAGGTAGTCGACCGTGTAGCGGTGCGACGAGAGCAGCTCGTCGCCCCGCCAGCCGATCGCCTCCCAGCGAGCGTCGTCGATCGGCTCGGTCAGCACGATCAGCGAGTAGATGGGCATGACGCGTCCTCGGTGCGAGGGCAGGTGCGCGGTCCACGCCTCCGTCGCGAGGAGCACCGCCTCCGCGGTGACGGTGCCCCGTCGCGTCTCGACGTGCGGTCGTCGCGCACCATCACGTCCGTGCACGCGCGTGACGGGCGTGCCCTCGACGATGCGGCCGCCGAGCCGCTCCACCGCGCCGGCGAGCCCATGGGCGAGGCGCGCGGGCTGCACCGCCGCACCCCACGGGTCGAACAGGGCGCCATGGGCATCCGCGATCCGCACGCGCTCGGCGAGCGCATCCGCGTCGAGCAGCTCGAGGCCGTCCGCGACCCCGAGGGCGCGGGCACGCTCGAGCCCGGCCAGAGGAGCGGCTGCCTCGTGGCGTCCGCGCGCGACCCGAAGCACGCCCCCGCGGCGCACGTGCGCGTCGATGCCGTCGGCGGCGATCGAGGCCAGCGCGAGGTCGACGGTCGCGCGCATCGCCGCGACCGTGCGTCGCGCCGTCGCGACGGAGGTGCGGCGGGCGAGCTCGGTGCCGGTCACCCCGAGCCCGGCCGAGAGCCATGCGCCGTTGCGACCGGAGGCCCCGAAGGCGATGTGCTCCGCCTCGATGATGAGCACGCGGCGTGATGGGTCGCGGCGCAGCACCTCCCGCGCGGCCCACAGGCCGGTGAAGCCGCCCCCGACGATCGCGACGTCGACGTCGACCGAGCCATCGAGGGGCTCGCGCGTCCGGACGAGGTCGGCAGCCTCCTCCAGCCAGAAGCTCACGGCCACCCGGCACCCCGATCGACGATGGCGGGACGCTAGCGAGGCGCCGCTGGCCGATGGGGTCCGGCGGGAGCGATGTAGGCTCGGGAGGGTGGGGCCGAGGGTCGAGGCCGTCCGGGAGGGGCGGCCGGACGGCTCCCTCGCTGCCGCGGGCCGCGAGGTCGAGGCGAGGTCGAGGAGGGACCGATGGGCGAGCTGCGTGTCGTGACCAACTGGATCGGCGGGCGTGCGCGCCCGGCGGTCGATGGGGGCACCATGGACCTCATCGACCCCTCGACCGGTCGGGCCTTCGGGACGGCGCCACGATCCGGCGCCGCGGATGTCGCCGCGGCCTGCGAGGCCGCCGCGGCGGCCTTCCCCGCCTGGCGCGACGCGACCCCGCGGGAGCGCAGCCTCGCCCTGCTTCGCATCGCGGACGCCATCGAGGCGCGGGGGGAGGAGCTCGTGCGCCTCGAGTGCGAGAACACGGGCAAGCCGGTGCAGCTCACGATGGAGGAGGAGCTGCCGCCGATGGTCGACCAGATCCGCTTCTTCGCGGCCGCCGCCCGGGTCCTCGAGGGCAGGTCGGCCGGCGAGTACCTCGCGGGGCACACCTCCATCATCCGCCGCGAGCCGATCGGGGTGTGCGCGCAGGTGACGCCGTGGAACTACCCGGCGATGATGGCGGTCTGGAAGTGGGCGCCGGCGCTCGCGGCCGGCAACTCGGTCGTCCTCAAGCCCTCCGACACGACCCCGGTGACGACCGTCTGGATGGCCGAGCTGATGCAGGAGTTCCTGCCGCCGGGGGTCGTCAACGTCGTGTGCGGCGACCGGGACACCGGTCGCGCGCTCGTCGCGCACCCGATCCCGCAGTTCGTGTCCGTCACCGGCTCGGTGCGCGCCGGGCGTGAGGTCGCTGAGGCCGCGGGTCGTGACCTCAAGCGCACGCACCTCGAGCTCGGGGGCAAGGCGCCGGTCATCGTGTTCGACGACGCCGACCTCGAGGCGACCGCCGAGGGCATCGCGGGCGCCGGCTACTTCAACGCCGGGCAGGACTGCACGGCCGCGACCCGTGTGCTGGCCGCGCCCGGCATCCACGACGACCTCGTCGCCGCGCTCGCCGAGCAGGCTCGTGCGACCCGCACCGGTCCGCCGTCGGATGAGGACGCCGCGTTCGGCCCGCTCAACAACGCGAGCCAGTTCGAGCGCGTCAAGGGGTTCCTCGAGCGTGCTCCCGAGCACAACGAGGTCGTCGCTGGTGGCAGCCCGCTCGCCCGGGACGGCTACTTCTTCGAGCCGACCGTGGTCGCGGGGCTGCGTCAGGACGACGAGATGACCCAGACCGAGGTCTTCGGGCCGGTCATCACGGTCCAGGCGTTCTCCGACGAGGCGCAGGCGCTCGAGTGGGCCAACGGGGTCGAGTACGGGCTGTCGTCGAGCGTGTGGACGCGCGACCACGGTCGCGCCATGCGCATGGCCAAGGGGCTCGACTTCGGAGCGGTCTGGATCAACACGCACATCCCGATCGTCGCGGAGATGCCGCACGGGGGCTTCAAGAGCTCCGGGCACGGCAAGGACCTCTCGATGTACGCGCTCGAGGACTACACGCGCATCAAGCACGTGATGTCCAACATCGAGGCCTGAGGCAGCGATCCAGTGGCGCGGCGCACCTCGCCGCGCCATGACCGCCCCGTGCGGGGCGTCCGGCGCAACGAGGCGCTGGGGGAGGAGGGGGTGGCCGATGGTCAGCACGGAGCTCGCCGAGGGGAACCTCTGGCTCCACTTCACCCGGACCTCGGACTGGCGCGGTGACGACCCGTCCGTCCCGGTGCTGGTGCGCGGCGAGGGCTGCCACCTCTGGGACGCGAACGGCAAGCGCTACGTCGACGGGCTCTCGGCGCTGTTCTGCGCGCAGCTCGGCTACGACCAGCCGACGCTGGTCGAGGCGGCGCGGCGCCAGATGGAGACGCTGCCGTTCGCGACCAACTGGGCCTACGCGCACGAGCCTGCCATCGAGCTCGCGCGGCTGATCGCCGAGCGCTTCCCGGGCGACCTCGATCACGTCTTCTTCGTGAACTCCGGCTCGGAGGCCGTCGAGTCGGCGATGAAGCTCGCGATCCAGTACCACCGCTCGCGCGGCGAGGACCGGTGGAAGTTCATCAGTCGCAACTACGCCTACCACGGCACCTCGTTCGGGGCGCTCGGTATGACGGGGCTCGCGGGGCTGCGCAAGCCGTTCGAGCCCCTGCGGCCCGGGCACTTCCACGCGCCGAACACCAACGAGTACCGCTGCCGCACGAGCCTCGCCTGCCCGCCCTGCGACCTCTCCTGCGCCCGATCGATCGAGCAGATCGTCCTCGCCGAGGGGCCCGACCAGATCGCCGCGATCTTCGTCGAGCCGGTGCAGAACGCCGGCGGGTGCTTCATGCCACCGGAGGGCTACCTCGACGAGGTCCGTAGGATCTGTGACGAGTACGGCATCCTCATGGTCTCCGACGAGGTCATCTGCGCGTTCGGGCGGCTCGGGACGTGGACCGGTGCGGAGCGCTTCGGCTACCTCCCGGACGTCATCACGTTCGCCAAGGGCGTGACCTCGGCCTACGCGCCGCTCGGCGGTGTCGCCTTCCGCCGCCACATCGGCGTCGAGCTCGGCAGGGAGCGCACCTCGATGTTCCTCCACGGTTCGACCTGGGGCGGGCATCCGGTCGCCTGCGCGGTCGGGGTCGCGAACATCCGTGCCTTCGAGGACCAGGGCGTGCTCGACAACGTCAACGCCAACGGTCCGTGGCTCGGCGAGCAGCTGCACGCCCTCCGGGCGAAGCACGAGATGATCGGCGACGTCCGTGGGACCGGCTACTTCTGGGCCCTCGAGCTCGTCAAGGACCGCGAGCACAAGGTGATGTTCGACGCCGAGGAGACCGAGCGGCTCCTGCGTGGTTTCCTGAGCAAGCGGCTGCTCGAGCTCGGGCTCATCTGCCGCGCCGACGACCGTGACGAGCCGGTCATCCAGCTCTCGCCGCCGCTCATCGCCGATCGTGAGGTCCTGGGGGAGATCCTCGCCATCGTCGACATCGTGCTGACCGAGGCCGCCGAGGTGATGCGGGCATGAGCACGGTCGGGCTGGTCAGGGAGACGAAGGACCGTGAGCGCCGCGTCGCGCTGACCCCGGCCGCCGTCCACGGGCTCGTGGCCCGCGGACACGAGGTCCGCGTCGAGGCCGGGGCCGGTGGCGGGTCGGGCTTCGTCGATGCCGACTACGTCGCGGCCGGCGCCCGCATCGTCGGCGAGGCGGCCGAGGCCTGGGGCAGCGACGTGGTCGTCAAGGTCAAGGAGCCCCAGGCCGCGGAGTACGCCCATTTCCGCTCCGACCTCACCCTCTTCGCCTACCTGCACCTCGCGGCCGAGCCAGCGCTCACGGCGGCGCTGGTCGGCAGCGGCATCCGGGCCTACGCGTTCGAGACCCTGACGGAGCGTGGGGGCCTGCCGCTGCTCGCGCCGATGTCGGAGATCGCGGGGCGCGCCGCGGCCATCGTCGGTGCGACCTTGCTGTCGGCCGCCAACGGCGGCTCGGGAACGCTGATGGGTGGCGCTGCCGGCGTCCCGCCGGCCAAGACCCTCGTCGTCGGCCTCGGGGTCGCCGGGACCATGGCGGCCCGGGGCCTTCGGGGCATGGACGCGCACGTGACGGGCGTCGACGTCGACCTCCAGCGCCTCTACGAGCATCACCTCGCTGGGCACGTCGACGCGACCCAGTCGAGCGAGTCGGCCCTGGTCGCCGAGCACGTCCGGGACTCGGACCTCGTCATCGGCGCCGCGCTCGTCCCCGGGGCGCGCGCCCCGGTCGTCGTGACCGAGGAGATGGTCGCCTCGATGCGACCGGGATCGGTGGTCCTCGACATCGCCATCGACCAGGGCGGGTGCATCGCGACCAGTCGTCCGACGAGCCTCTCCGAGCCGACCTACGTCGCGCACGGGGTCGTGCACTACTGCGTCACGAACGTGCCCGGCCAGTTCCCCCGCACGGCCTCCGCGGCCCTCTCCGCCGCGGTCGCCCCGCGCCTGATGCGCCTCGTCGATGACGTCGGTGCCGGACGCCTCGGGACCCCGGAGGAGGACGTCCGGCTCGCGGGCGCGAGCAACGTCGCCGGAGGGCGGCTCACCCACCCCGCCGTCGTCGCTGCGTTCCCGGACCTGCCCAGCGCGACATGACCGGGGTCGTCAGCCTCTGGCTCGAGCACCCGCCGGCTCCGCGAGCGGCCCTCGTCGGGCCGGTGAGCGCTGACGTCGCCATCGTCGGTGCCGGCTTCACCGGGCTCTGGACCGCGCTCGCCCTGCTCGAGATCGACCCCACCCTCGACGTGGTCGTCCTCGAGGCCGAGACCGTCGGCTTCGGCGGGTCGGGCCGCAACGGCGGTTTCGTCGACCCCTCGCTGACCCATGGTCTCGAGAACGGCATCGCCCACCACGCCGACGAGGTCGACGAGCTCGTCCGGCTCGGTCTGGACAACCACGCGGGGCTCGTCGCCACCGTTCGTGACGCGGGCATCGACTGCGCCCTCGAGGAGGTCGGCGCGATCGACGTCGCCACCGCGCCCTGGCAGCTCGAGGAGCTCGCCGCCTCCGCGGAGCTGCACCGGCGTCACGGGCTCGGGGCGCGCCTGCTCGACCGGGATGCGGTGCGTGCCGAGCTCGACTCGCCGACCTACCTCGGCGGCGTCGCGCATCCGGAGGTCGCGCTCGTCGACCCGGGTCGCCTCGTGCGCGGACTCGCGGAGCTCGCCGTCGCGCGCGGGGGGCGGCTGTACGAGGGGACGCCCGTGACCGCGCTCGCGCGGGCCGACGGGAGGGTCGAGCTCGTGACCCCGGGGGGGCGCGTCCGCGCCGAGCGGGCCGTCCTCGCGACCAACGCGTGGACGCATCGACTGCTGCGCCGGACCCGGCGGCGCTTCGTGCCGGTCTACGACCATGTGCTGGTGACCGCACCCCTCACCTCCGAGCAGCGTGCTCGCATCGGCTGGTCCCGCCGGCAGGGCTTCTCCGACTCGGGCAACCGCTTCCACTACTACCGCCTGACCCGCGACGATCGGATCCTGTGGGGCGGCTACGACGCGAACTACCACTTCGGGTCGAGCGTCGGTCCGAAGCACGACCACCACCCGGTGACGATGGCGCTGCTCGAGCACAACTTCCGGGCGACCTTCCCCCAGCTCGCCGACGTCGCGTTCGAGCACCGCTGGGGCGGTCCCATCGCGACGACGACGGACTTCATGGCGACCTTCGGCTCCGCGCTCGGGGGCCGCGTCGAGTTCGCGCTCGGCTACACGGGGCTCGGGGTCGCGGCATCGCGCTTCGCCGGCCGTGTGCTCGCCGCCGGCATCCTCGAGCCCGGCTCCCCGTTGCGGCAGCTCGCGTTCACGACATCGCGCCCGTTCCCGTTCCCGCCCGAACCGCTCCGCTGGCTCGCGGTCAACCTCACCCGACGTGCGCTGATCCGCGCCGATGAGCGCGAGGGGCGGCGGGGACCGTGGCTGCGCAGCCTCGACCGCCTCGGGGTCGGGTTCGACTCCTGACGGTGGCAGCCGGAGGGTGGCAGGAGGCCTCCCGAGCCACCGGTCCGGCGTTCCCACGGGCCCGACGTGTCGCCGCCGATGCGGGAGGTGTCGGGTAGCGTCCGACCGGGAAGCGAGGAGGGCGACGGTGGGAGAGCACGCCGAGCTCCTCGCGCGCCATCGGGCCGTGCTTCCGCGCTGGATGGCGCTCTACTACGACGAACCGATCGAGCTCGTCCGTGGTGAGGGCCGCCACGTCTGGGACGCCGAGGGGCGCCGTTACCTCGACCTCTTCGGCGGGATCCTCACGACGATGACGGCCCACGCGCTGCCCGAGGTCGTCTCGGCCGTGCAGGAACAGGCCGCCCGCATCCTCCACACCTCGACGCTCTACCTCATCCGCTCCCAGGTCGAGCTCGCGGAGGAGATCGCGCGGCTCTCGCCGATCCCGGACGCGAAGGTGTTCTTCACGACCTCGGGCACCGAGGCCAACGAGGCCGCACTCCTCATCGCGGCGACGGTCCGGCGCTCGAACCAGGTGCTCGCGATCCGCAACAGCTACCACGGGCGCTCGTTCGCGACGATGGCGGTGACCGGCAACCGCTCGTGGTCGGCCTCGAACCTCTCACCCGTCGACGTCAAGTACGTCCACGGCGGCTACCGCCTGCGCAGCCCCTTCCGCGCCCTCGACGATGCCGCGTTCACCGCCGCGTGCGTCGACGACCTGCGCGACGTGCTCGTGACCCAGACGGCTGGCGATGTCGCCTGCATGATCGCCGAGCCCATCCAGGGCGTGGGCGGGTTCGCGACCCCTCCGGACGGGTTCTTCGGTGCCATGAAGCCCGTGCTCGACGAGCACGGGATCCTGCTCATCGCCGACGAGGTCCAGACGGGGTGGGGACGGACCGGTGAGCACTTCTGGGGCATCGAGGCGCACGGTGTCGTCCCGGACATGATGACGTTCGCCAAGGGGCTGGGCAACGGGCTGACCATCGCCGGCGTCATCGCTCGCGGCGAGCTCATGGACAGCATCGGTGCCAACTCGATCTCGACGTTCGGGGGCAACCCGCTCTCGACCGCCGGGGCGCTCGCGAACCTGCGCTACCTCGTGGAGCACGACCTCCAGGCCAACGCCGCCAAGGTCGGCGGCGAGCTCCTGCGCACGCTGACCGAGCGTGCGCCCGAGTGGCCGGCGGTCGCCGAGGTGCGCGGCAAGGGCCTGATGATCGGCATCGAGCTCGTCCGGCCCGGTTCCCTCGAGCCCGATGCGGCGGCCGCTGCCCGGGTCCTCGAGGCGACCCGACGGGCCGGGGTCCTGGTCGGCAAGGGCGGCCTGCACGGCAACGTGCTGCGCATCGCTCCGCCGCTCACGATCACACCGGACGAGGCGGCCGAGGGCCTCGAGGTCCTCGACGCGGCGCTCTCGGGGACCTGAACGGGTCCGCCCTGTGGGGGCGGCCTCGGCGCCTCCGAGGGCTCGGGCTGCGTAGGATGGTGGCGGGACCGGGCGCCGGAGCGGCGCCCGACGGGACGGCCAGGGTGCCGGGGAGGAGCGGGTCATGACGGAGCGGCAGCGGACGACGGCAGGTGGCGACCTCGACCCGGCGGTCCGGGCACTGGCGGCCTCGGGGGCGCTGAGCCGGCGCTCCTTCCTCCGCGGCCTCGGTCTCGGTGGTGGCGTGCTCGTGGGCTCGAGCCTGCTGGCGGCATGCGGCATCGGGGCCGGTGGAGGCGGCGGTGCATCCGGTGGGGACCCCTCGAAGCTCGTGTTCGCCAACTGGCCGCTCTACATCGACCAGGACGACGACGGCAACTCCGAGACGCTGGCGATGTTCACCGCGGAGACCGGCATCGAGGTCGAGTACCTCGAGGAGGTCAACTCCAACGACGAGTGGTTCGCCCGGTTCCAGGCGCAGCTCGCGGCCGGTGACCCGATCGGTCGGGACCTGACCTCGCTCACCGACTACATGGCAGCGCGCATGATCCTGCTCGACTGGGTGGAGGAGATCGACCAGTCGAACGTCCCCAACCTCGCCAACATGCTGCCGGCGCTCAAGGAGGTCTCGTTCGATCCGGGTCGGACGCGGTCGGTCACCTGGCAGTCGGGCTTCACGGGGATCGGGTACAACCCGAAGCTCACCGGTCGGCCGCTGACGAGCATCAACGACCTCTTCGATCCGGCCTTCGCCGGCAAGGTCGCGTTCCTCTCCGAGATGCGCGACACCACGGGCCTCGTCATGGCGTCGATGGGGGTCGATCCGGAGTCCCATGACTTCGCCGACTTCGAGGCGGCGGTCGCCAAGCTGGCCGACGCCTCCGCCAGCGGGCAGATCCGGCGCTTCACCGGCAACGACTACTCGGGCGACCTCGTCTCCGGCGACCTCGTCGCTGGCGTCGCATGGTCGGGGGACATCATCCAGCTGCAGCTCGAGAACCCCGACCTCGAGTTCGTCATGCCCTCCGACGGCGGCTACCTGTGGTCGGACAACCTCATGATCCCCAAGGGCGCGGCCAACAAGGAGGGCGCGGAGGCGATGATGGACTTCGTCTACCGCCCCGAGATCGCCGCCCAGATCGCGGCCTACGTGAACTACATCACCCCGGTGCTCGGTGCGCAGGAGGCGATCGCCGAGATCGACCCCGAGCTCGCCGAGAACGAGCTGATCTTCCCGTCGGCCGCGACCCTCTCCAACACCTTCGAGTACCTGGTGCTCGACGAGGACGAGGAGCGCGCCCGGCAGGACCTGTTCCAGACGCTGATCGTCGGCTGATGGGGACCCGCGGCTCGGTGGCCCGGGTGCGTCCGGGCCGATGAGCACGGATCCATCGCAGGGCCCGGCCGAGGTGCGGCTGGTCGACCTGACCAAGCGGTTCGGTGGCGCCGGCCGGCGGGCCGGCGACGACGGGGTCGTCGCCGTGGACGGGGTCAGCTTCACCATCCCCGCCGGCGGGTTCTTCGCCATGCTCGGGCCCTCGGGCTGTGGGAAGACCACCACCCTGCGCATGATCGCTGGGCTGGAGGACCCGACCTCCGGGAGCATCCTGCTCGGGGACGACGACATCACCCACCGCCGCCCCTACCGCCGGCCGGTCAACACGGTCTTCCAGAACTACGCCCTCTTCCCGCACCTGACGATCTCGGAGAACGTCGCGTTCGGCCTGCGGCGCACCCGCGCCGACGACATCGAGGCCCGGGTCGCGGAGATGCTCGAGCTCGTCGAGCTCGCTGCTCTGGGCTCGCGACGACCGAGCCAGCTCTCGGGCGGCCAGCAGCAGCGGGTCGCGTTGGCGCGCGCGCTGGTCAACCGCCCCCGCGTCCTGCTCCTCGACGAGCCGCTCGGCGCCCTCGACCTCAAGCTCCGGCGCGCGATGCAGCTCGAGCTCAAGCGCATCCAGGACGAGGTCGGCATCACGTTCGTCCATGTGACCCACGACCAGGAGGAGGCCATGACGATGGCCGACTCGATCGCCGTGATGCGGGGCGGTCGCGTGGAGCAGCTCGCCGACCCGGTCGAGCTCTACGAGCGTCCGGCGACCGCGTTCGTCGCGAACTTCCTCGGGCAATCGAACCTGCTCGAGGGGACGGTGGAGGAGCGTGCGGGCGAGCACGCGGTCGTCGCCGTCGGGGATCGACGGCTCCGCGTCCCCTCGGACCGACTGCCCCCCGATGGCGGCGCGCGGTTGAGCGTCGGCGTCCGTCCCGAGAAGCTCGAACTGCTCCTCCCGGGCGCCGCGCCGGCGGCGGCGTCGGACAACGAGCTCGATGGGGTGCTGCTCGACTCGAGCTTCACCGGGGTCAGCACGCAGCACAGCGTTCGCCTGCCGTGGGGTCAGGAGATCGCGGTCTTCACCCAGAACCGCGGCCCGTCGATCGCGGCGGGTCCGGGCGATGCGGTGCGCGTCCGTTGGGAGGCACGCCACACGTTCGCCGTGCCCATCGACGCGACCGTCGTCACCGATCCGCTGCTGGAGGACGCGGCCGAGGTCGAGGTCCCGCGGTGAGCGCCGCGGCCGTCCTGGCCCCCCGTCGACGGCTCGTCCCCTACCTGCTCCTGCTCCCGGGGATGCTCTGGCTGGCCGTCTTCTTCGTCCTCCCGCTGCTCACGCTCGCCACGACCTCGCTTCAGGAGGGCTCGATCTCGCAGGGCTTCGAGCTGACCTGGCGGATCGCGAACTACTCGGACGCGTTCGTCGCCTACCGGGACCAGCTCGTCCGCTCGTTCCGCTACGCCGCGGTGGCCACGGTGCTCGCGCTCGCGATCAGCTACCCGCTCGCGTACGCGATCGCGTTCCGGGCCGGTCGGTGGCGCAACCTCATGCTCCTCCTGATCGTCGCGCCGTTCTTCACCAGTTTCCTCGTCCGGACCCTCGCCTGGAAGATCATCCTCGCGGACAACGGCGGCGTGGTCTCGTTCCTGCGCACGATCGGGATCCTCGGGTCGGACGGTCGGGTGCTCGCGACCTCGATCGCGGTCGTCGCAGGGCTCACCTACAACTTCCTGCCGTTCATGACGCTTCCTATCTACGCCTCGCTCGAGCGTCTCGACCCTCGGCTCATCGAGGCGGCGCAGGACCTCTACGCGAACCCCGTCACCGCGTTCCTCCGGGTGACCTTCCCCCTCTCGCTCCCCGGGGTCGTCGGGGGGACGCTGCTCACCTTCATCCCGGCCGCCGGCGACTTCATCAACGTCCGCTTCCTCGGCACCCCGGCGCAGTCGATGGTCGGCAACGTCATCGAGAGCCGATTCCTCGTCGCGCTCGACTACCCGACGGCCGCGGCGCTCTCGCTCACGCTGATGCTCGCCATCCTGCTGCTCGTCACGACCTACGTGCGTCGTGTCGGGACGGACGAGCTGCTGTGAGCGTGGACGGCGTGGGCGGTATCGGCGACGGGACCCGGAGGGCCGGAGGGCGTGGGGCCGCCGGGATCGAGCGCCCGTCCCTCGCCTGGCGCGCGTGGCGCGGCCTGACGCGCAACATCGTCACCTTCTACGCAGCGTTGGCGCTGCTCTACCTCTTCCTGCCGGTGTTCGTCGTCGTCCTGTTCAGCTTCAACGACAACGTCGGTCGGTTCAACTTCGCCTGGCAGGGCTTCACCCTCAAGTCGTGGCTGAACCCCTGTGGGGTGATGGGGCTCTGTCCGGCGATGGTCCGCAGCCTCCAGATCGCGGCGCTCTCGACGATCGTCGCCACCGCGCTCGGGACGATGATCGCGTTCGCCCTGGTCCGGCACCGCTACCGCGGCCGGTCGGCGACGAGCACCATGATCTTCCTCCCGATGGCGACCCCGGAGATCGTGCTCGGTTCGTCCCTGCTCGCGCTGTTCCTGAACCTGGGCATCGCCACGGGGTTCGGGACGATCCTGATCGGTCACATCCTCTTCAACATCAGCTACGTGGTCATCACCGTGCGCGCACGTCTGCAGGGGATGGACGCGACGCTCGAGCAGGCGGCGATGGACCTCTACGCGGACGAGGTCGCGACCTTCCGCCGGGTCACGCTGCCACTGGTCATGCCCGGCATCATCTCCGCGGCGCTCCTGGCCTTCGCGCTCAGCTTCGATGACTTCATCGTGGCGAACTTCAACGCCGGGACCACGGTCACGTTCCCGATGTTCGTCTGGGGCGCGGCGCAGCGGGGGGTCCCGCCCCAGATCAACGTCATGGGTTCGGTGATGTTCCTCGTGGCGCTCGTCGCGATGGTCGTCGGTGGCGTGCTGCAGCGGGTCCGGCGGTGATGGGGACGACAGGACCCACGGATCCGTCCTCGCCGCCGCGTTCGGTCTCGCCGACGGGCAACGTCGGACCGGTCGACGCGACGGTGGTCCCGCGGTTCGCAGGCGCGCCGACCTTCGCCCGGCTCCCGAGGCTCGACGAGGTCGGTCGCGCCGATGTCGCGATCCTGGGCGTCCCGTTCGACGCGGGCACCTCGTACCGGCCCGGCGCACGGTTCGGACCGGGGCACGTGCGCGCGTCGTCGCGGCTGCTCCGACCGCACCATCCCGGGCTCGACGTCGACCCGTTCGGCGAGCAGCAGGTCGCGGACGCGGGCGACCTCGCGGTGGACCCGTTCGATCTCGAGCGTGCGATCGCGGCGATCGAGGCCGGGGCGCGGGCCCTGATGCCGCGTGCTGACACGCTGCTCGCCCTCGGGGGCGATCACACCATCGTGCTGCCGCTCCTGCGCCCGCTCTCGGAGCGGCACGGTCCCATCGCGGTGCTCCACCTCGACGCGCACCTCGACACGTGGGACACCTACTTCGGTGCGCCCCACACCCACGGGACCGTGTTCCGTCGTGCCTCGGAGGAGGGACTCCTCGACGAGCGGCGCTCCGTCCATGTCGGGGTCCGGGGTCCGCTCTATGCGCGTGAGGACCTCGCCGACGACGCCCGGCTCGGGTTCGCGGTCGTGACGACCGAGGACTACGCGCACCACGGGCTGGCCGGGGTCGTCGAGCGCGTCCGTTCGCGGCTCGGCACGGGCCCGGTCTACGTCTCCGTGGACATCGACGTGCTCGATCCGGCGCATGCGCCGGGAACGGGCACGCCCGAGGCCGGCGGCCTCTCGGCCCGCGAACTGCTGCTCACGCTGCGGGCGCTCGCTGGCCGCACCATCGTCGGTGCCGATGTCGTCGAGGTCGCGCCCGCCTACGACCACGCCGAGCTGACCGGCATCGCCGCGGCGCACGTCGCCTACGAGCTCCTGGCGCTGCTCGCGCTCGGCCGAGGGAAGGACGGGCGATGACGCTCGAGGCGACGATGCTCATCGGTGGCCGCCGGGTCCCGGCTGCGGACGGACGCTGGATCGAACGGGAGGACCCGGCCACCGAGGAACTGCTCGGGCGGGTCCCGGCCGGTGGTGCCGCCGAGGTCGACGCCGCGGTCGGCGCCGCCCTCGCAGCCGCCGACGACTGGCGCTACACCTCGGCGAGCGAGCGCGCCGACCTGCTGCACGCCGCCGCCGACGCGACACGGACCCACCACGAGGACCTCGTCGAACTGCTGACGCGCGAGCAGGGGAAGCCGCGCCCCGAGCAGGACGAGGAGCTCGAGTGGTCGGCCTCGACGCTGCGCTACTACGCGGAGCTCGGCCGCAACGGGTCGGGACGGGTGCTGCCGTCGGGCGAACCCCGCACGCAGCTCAACCTCGTCCTCAAGGAGCCCTACGGGGTGGTCGGGGCCATCGTGCCCTGGAACTACCCCATCCTGCTGCTCGCCTGGAAGCTCGCGCCCGCGCTCGCGGCGGGCAACACGCTCGTCATCAAGCCCTCGGAGCTGACCTCGCTCGTCACGCTGGAGTGGATCGAGCGCTGCTTCGCCGACCTCCCGCCGGGGGTCGTCAACGTGGTCACCGGGGAGGGCCGCGAGGCCGGCGAGGCGCTGGTCGCGCACCCGGACGTGCGCGTCGTCGCGATGACCGGCTCGGTCGCGACCGGCCAGCGCATCGCGTCGGTCGCCGCCCCGATGATGAAGCACCTCCATCTGGAGCTCGGCGGCAAGGACGCGTTCGTCCTCGCACCGGATGCCGACCCGGCGACGGCGGTGGAGGCGCTGACCTACGCGGCCCTGCTCAACACCGGGCAGGTCTGCACGTCGGCCGAGCGGGTGTTCGTGCCGCGCGCGCAGCGTGATGGGTTCGCGGAGGCCGTGGCGGCGGCGGTGGCGGACCTGAGGCTCGGGCACGGGCTCGAGGCGGGCACCGACCTCGGGCCCATGGCCGCCGATCGCTTCCGCGACAAGGTCGACGCGCACGTCGCCGATGCTCTCGCGCACGGCGCGCGCGTCGTCGCCGGCGGGGGTCGGCCGGACCGACGTGGGTGGTTCTACGAACCGACGGTCCTCGTGGACGTCGAGGACTCGATGCGCATCATGCGCGAGGAGACCTTCGGGCCGACCATCCCGATCGCGACCTACGACACGCTCGACGAGGTCATCGGTCGCATCAACGCCTCGGAGATGGGGCTCGGCGCCACCCTACGCTCGTCGGACCCGCGCACCATCAAGCGCTTCTACGAGGGCGTCAAGGTCGGCACGGTCTGGATCAACGACCCGCTGACCGACAACCACGCTGGGCCCTTCGGCGGGATGCGCATGACCGGAGGCGGGCGCGAGCTCGGACCGGAGGGCCTCGAGACCTTCCTCGAGACCAAGCACGTCCACTGGGACCTCAGCGAGGACCGCAAGGACTGGTGGTACCCCTACGAGTGAGGAGGGGCCGATGGCGCTCCCGACCGGACGGCTCGACCTCGCGGCGCTCACCGCCGCGGTCGAGGACGGCGCGATCGACACGGTCGTCGTGGCCTTCCCGGACCACTACGGGCGCCTGCACGGCAAGCGCGTCGACGGCGCGCACTTCGTCACCGAGGTGCACGACCACGGCACGCACGGTTGCGACTACCTGCTCACGGTCGACATGGAGATGGAGCCGCAGGCGGGCTTCCGCTACGCGAACTGGGAGCGCGGCTACGGCGACTTCCACATGGTCCCCGACCTCTCGACCCTGCGAGTGGCCGCATGGCTCGAGCGCACGGCCATCGTGCTCTGCGACCTCCACGACCCGACCGACCACCGCCCCGTCGCGGTCGCCCCTCGCTCCGTCCTGCGCCGCCAGCTCGAGCGCGCGGCGGCGCTCGGGCTCGAGGTCGTCGCGGCGAGCGAGCTCGAGTACTACCTGTTCGAGGACTCCTACCGCGGGGCGCACGAGCTCGGCTACCGCGACCTGACCCCGGCCGGCTGGTACCTCGAGGACTACCACCTGCTCCAGGGCACGCGCAACGAGCGCTACCACGGTGCCGTGCGCCGGGCGCTCAACGCCTCGGGCATCCCGGTCGAGAGCTCCAAGGGGGAGTTCGGGCGCGGCCAGCACGAGATGAACGTGCGCTACGCGCCGCTGCTCGAGATGGCGGACCGCCACGCCCTGATGAAGCTCGCCATGAAGGAGATCGCGGACGAGGCCGGCGTCAGCGTGACCTTCATGGCCAAGCCGGACGCGGCGGAGGCCGGGTCGTCGTCGCACCTGCACCTGAGCGTCTGGCGCGCCGGCGTGAACGCCTTCGCCGGCGACGAGGAACTGGGTCCGGTCCGGGGCTCGGATACCTTCCGGCACTTCCTCGGCGGCTGGCTCGCCCACGCCGAGGACCTGACCGCACTCATGGCGCCGACCGTCAATTCCTACAAGCGCTACGTCGACGGGTCGTGGGCCCCGACGCGCATCGCCTGGAGCCACGACAACCGCACCGCGGGCTTCCGGGTCGTGGGATCCGGATCGAGCCTGCGCATCGAGTGCCGCATCCCCGGCGCGGACGTGAACCCGTACCTCGCGTACGCCGGCGCGCTCGCCGCCGGGCTCGACGGCATCGAGCGCAGCATCGAGCCGCCCCCGATGTTCTCCGGGGACGTCTACCAGGCGGCCGACCTGCCGCGCATCCCGCGCGACCTCGCGGAGGCGACCGAACGCTTCGCGGGCTCCGCCTTCGTCGCCGAGCGGCTCGGCGCGGAGGTCCAGGAGCACTACGCGCACTTCCTCCGCCTCGAGCACGCGGCCTACTCGGCGGCCGTCACCGACTGGGAGCGCGCGCGCTACTTCGAGCGCGTCTGAGCCGTCCGCATCCTGCTCGCGGCTAGCCTCTCGACGCGTCGCCGACGAGGAGCGGACGGATGCGGCTCGAGGGCAGGGTGGCGCTGATCACGGGCGCCGGTTCGGGCATCGGGCGCGAGACGGCCCGACGCTTCGCCGCGGAGGGCGCCTCGGTCGTCGCGGTCGACCTCGACCTCGACGCGGCGGAGGCCACGGTGGCGATGCTCGAGGGTCCCGAAGGCCTCGCGGTGCGCGCGGACGTCTCGAGCGACGAGGACAGCGCCCGGATGGTGGCCGCCGCCGAGGCGCGCTTCGGGCGGCTCGATGTGCTGTTCAACAACGCCGGGATCTCGCACGCGGAGGACGACGATGCCGTCGCGACCGCGACGGACGTCTTCGACCTCACCATGGCGATCAACGCCCGTGGCGTGTTCCTCGGCTGCAAGCACGGGATCCCGGCGCTCCGGCGTGCAGGAGGCGGATCCATCATCAACACGGCCTCCTTCGTCGCGGTGCTCGGCGCGGCGACACCGCAGGTGGCCTACACCGCATCCAAGGGTGCGGTGCTCGCGATGACCCGCGAGCTCGCGGTCGTGCATGCCCGCGAGGGCATCCGCGTGAACGCGCTGTGCCCGGGCCCGCTGCGCACCGAGCTCCTCATGAAGTACCTCGACACGGAGGAGAAGCGCCAGCGCCGGCTCGTGCACGTCCCGATGGGCCGCTTCGGCGAGGCCTCCGAGATCGCCGGCGCGGTCGTCTACCTCGCCTCGGACGACGCCTCGTTCGTCACGGGCACGACGTTCCTGGTCGACGGTGGCATCACCTCGGCCTACGTCACGCCGGAATGAGCGCGCTCGCCGCGGGGGCCGCGACCGCCGAGGCCTCGGCGGAGCGGCTCGGGCTCGTCGGGGGCCACATCGACGGCACCGTGCTCGTCGACGGCGAGGGCCCGCCGCTCGAGCTCGTCGACCCGTCCACCGGACGTGCCTTCGCCGAGGTCGCGCGGCTCGGACCCGAGGCCGTGGACCGGGCGGTCCGCCTGGCCCACGAACGCTTCGTCGCCGGCGTCTGGCGCGAGGCGCCGGTCCGCCGGCGTCGGGACGTGCTGCGCACGCTCGCCGACCTCGTCCGCCGCGACCAGGAGCGCCTCGCGGTCCTCGAATCGCGCAGCGCCGGCAAGCCCATCGCCGCCGCCCGCGGCGAGGTCGGCGCGGCGGCGGCGGTGTTCGACTACTACGCGGGCGCGGTCGACAAGTTCGGCGGCGCGACGATCCCGACCCAGGCCGCGGGCCACCTGCTGACCTTCCGCGAGCCGATCGGGGTCTGCGGGCTCGTCACACCGTGGAACTTCCCGCTCCTCATCCTCGCGTGGAAGCTCGCGCCCGCGCTCGCCACGGGCAACTCCGTCGTGGTCAAGCCGGCCGAGGTCACGCCGCTGACGAGCCTCGCGCTCGCGGAACTCGCGCTCGAGGCGGGGCTGCCCCGCGGCGTCCTCGCGGTCGTGCCAGGGCAGGGGTCGGTCGCGGGCGAGGCGCTGATCGGTCACGAGCTCGTGCGCAAGGTCTCGTTCACCGGCTCGACCGCGGTCGGGGTCCGGGTCATGCAGCGGGCCGCGGAGCGCATCGCGCGCGTCTCGCTCGAGCTCGGTGGCAAGTCGGCCAACCTCGTCTTCGCCGACGCCGACCTCGACGCCTGCGTCGAGTCCTCGGTGTTCGCGGTGTTCGACAACGCGGGCCAGGACTGCTGCTCGCGCAGCCGCATCCTCGTGGAGCGCTCCATCCACGACGAGTTCGTCGCGCGCTTCTCCGAGCGCACGGCCGCGCTCCGCATCGGGCCGACCGCGGACGAGTCGACCGAGCTCGGACCCTTGATCACCGCGGAGCACCGTGCTGGGGTGGAGTCCCACCTGCAGCGGGCGCTCGACGACGGCGCGGAGCTGGTCCTCGGCGGGCGCCGTCCCGGCGGCGACGGCTTCTATCTCGAGCCGGCCGTGCTGACCGGGGTCGGGCTCGACCTGCCGATCCTGCGCGACGAGGTCTTCGGTCCCGTCGTCGCGATCGTGCCCTTCGACTCGGAGGAGGCGGCGATCGCGCTCGCCAACGACTCGGACTACGGGCTGTCGGGATCGCTCTGGACGCGCGATGTCGGGAGGGCGCTCCGTGTGGCTCGCGCGGTCGAGACCGGGATGCTCTCGGTGAACTCCAGCTCCTCCGTCCACGTCGAGGGGCCCTTCGGGGGCGTGAAGCGCTCCGGGATCGGACGGGAGCAGGGCATGGTCGCGCTCGAGCACTACACCGAGCTCAAGACCGTCTTCATCTCCCGTGACTGACGCTGCGTCCATGCGCATCGGGCTGCTCGTCTGCGACCACGTCGACCCGGCCATCGCGGCCGAGCTCGGCGACTACCCCGAGATGTTCCGCGACCTCTTCTCCGGTTCCCCCGAGGTCGAGCTCGTCCCCTACGACGCCGTCGGGGGCCGGCTGCCAACCGACGTCGGCGAGTGCGATGCCTGGATGACGACCGGGTCGCGTGCCGGCGTCGACGACCCCGAGCCCTGGATCGCGGGGCTGCGCGACTTCCTCGAGCGCGCGATCGCCGCGGGCCGTCCGGTCGTGGGCATCTGCTTCGGGCATCAGCTCGTCGCGCGCATCCTCGGCGGGGAGGTCGTCCGGGCGGCGCAGGGCTGGGGCGTGGGACGGCACGAGACGACGGTCGTCGCCGCCGAGCCGTGGATGCTCGATGGGCCGCGCCCTTTCGGCCTGCTGAGCTCGCACCAGGACCAGGTCGTCGCGCTCCCGGCGGGGACGCGGCTCATCGCCTCGAGCGATCACTGCCCGATCGCGATGTTCGCCCACGGCGATCACGTGCTGGCCCTGCAGGGTCACCCCGAGTTCCGGCCCGCCTACGCCGCGGCGATGCTCGAGCGCCGCCGCGCCCTGCTCGGCGACG
>JBEAQO010000130.1:0-7349 GCA_041163825.1 Actinomycetota bacterium
CGGTCGGTGCCCGGGCGATGAGCGCGGTCGCGACGAGCGCGGCCGGGGCGCCGTCGGTCGACCTCGCCGGAGCGGTGCGCGACGAACTCGAGTCGCTCGGGGTCGCCGTCGCGGACCGTGCGCCCACGTGCACGCGCTGCGCATCGGGGTGGTTCAGCCATCGCGGCGACCCGAGGAGCGGCCGCCAGGTCGGGCTGATCGTCCGGCGGGGCGAGGTCGAGCGGTCGAGCGCTGCCGTCGGGTCCGCCGGATGAGCGCGGTCCCTGGAGGCGAGACGGGCGCGATGGGCGTCGAGGGCGGGGGCGACCCGGGCGGGGTCGGGCTCGAGCGGCGAGTCGCCCTCGTCAGGTCGCGCATCGCACGCGCCGCGGTTGCGGTCGGACGGGACCCGGGGGCCGTCACGCTCGTCGCGGTGACCAAGACGCACCCGGTCGCGGTCGCCGCCGCGGCGCTGCGGGCCGGACTCACCGATCTGGGTGAGAACCGCGTCGACGAGCTCGTCGAGCGCGCCGCCGCCCTGCCCGGGGCGCGCTGGCACCTGGTCGGCCGCCTCCAGGGGAACAAGGTGCGTGACGCCGTCGGCCGCGCGACGGTGATCCACTCCGTCGACCGCCCGGGACTGGTGGATGCCATCGCGCGGCGTGCGGCCGCACAGGGGCTCGTCCAGGCCATCCTCGTCCAGGTCAACGTCGGTGACGACCCGGCCAAGGGGGGGTGTCGCCTCGCCGAGGCGGAGGGACTCGTCGCCTACGCTCGTGAGCACCGAGGTGTGCGCGTCGAGGGACTGATGACGGTCCCGCCGCTCCCGCCTCCGGGGGTCGATCCGCTGCTCGCGGCGCGGCCGCACTTCGCGGCGCTTCGCGAGCTGCGGGACCGTCTCGGGTCGGCACCCGCGCCGGGGGAGGTCCCCGGTGGAACGGAGCGAGGCCTGCACCTGTCCATGGGGATGTCACAGGACCTCGAGGCAGCGGTGGCGGAGGGAGCGACGATGGTGCGGATCGGCACGGCGCTCCTCGGTCCGCGCCCCGCAGCGGGCGATGCCCCGCCGGGTGGGCCCGTCCCTCCTCGGGACCGGCCACTCGACGAGGGGCATCGGTCATGAGCGGCCTGTGGTCGCGGACGCTGGTCTACCTCGGGCTGCGCGAGGAGGAGGACGAGCTCTACTACGAGTACCCCCCCGACGTCGTCGACGAGCGCGCCGCGTTCGACGGTCGGGAGGAGCGTGAGGCGGTCGACCGGTTCGAGGGTCCGGGTCGCTCCGGGCGAAGGACGCTCGAGCCGGATGCGGGACGCCGTCGGTCGCGTCGGGATCCGGGCGAAGGGGCCTGGGACGAGCCCGCCGCCCGCCGAACGGAGGAGGACGACGACCCGCGACGGGGCCGCTCGCCCCGTCGGGAGGAGCAGTCCCACGACTCCGGGCGCATCGCGGCCATCGGGTCCGACAACGTCCGGCGGCTGCGGCCCGAGGAACCGTCCGTCCGTGCGAGCGTCCCCACGACCGTCAAGGTGGTGCACGTGACCAGCTTCGAGGAGTGCGAGGTCATCGGGATGCGGTTCCGGACCAACCAACCGGTGCTCTTCGATGTCCGCGGCGTGGAACGTCGGGTCGCCCGGCGCGTCCTCGACTTCGTGTCGGGGATGACCTTCGTGGCCTACGGATCGCTCAAGCGCATCGGCGAGGTCGCCTACCTGCTCGTCCCGGACGGCGTCACCATCTCCGGGACCGAGCGCCGCAGGCTCTCCGAGCTCGGCTACGACCTCTCCGGTGTGCCGGACCGGTGACCGACCTGCGTTCCGGGCTCGCGCTCGCCCTCGACCTCTACACCTGGGTGCTGCTCGCCTACGTCGTGCTGTCCTGGGTGCCGCGCCCCCCGGACGCGCTCGCTCCGCTGGTGCTCGGGGTGCGGCGGCTCGTGGATCCGGTCGTCCGCCCCATCCGCGCGGTGCTGCCACCGATCCGCCTCGGTGCGGTCGCCCTCGATCTCTCGGTCCTCGTCGTGCTCCTGGTGCTCGGGGTCGTGCGGAGGAGTCTGTGAGCGACCCCGACCCCTCGGAGGGTGCGGTCCCCGATCCGTCGGAGGGGTCGGGCGTTGGCCATCGCTCGGCGGACGAGGTCCTGGCGATGGAGCTGCCCCTCGCCTTCCGCGGGTACCGGATGCGCGAGGTCGATGCCCTGCTCGGCGAGCTCGCGCTCCAGATCGCCGAGATGGCCGGCGAGTCCGACCGGACGGCCGAGGTGCCGGGACCGGGCACGACGTCCTCGAAGGACGCTGACGTGATGCGCGAGGCGTCGGGCATCACCGCTGGCGCACGGCGTCGAGCGCTCGTGCCGAGCGCGGCGCTCACCGTCCTCGCGGCCGTCGCGCTGGTGCTCGGCTGGACCCGGGGGGACCGACCGGCGACCCTGGTCGCGATCGCGGGCAGCGTGCTCGCTCTGATCGGGATCGCGGTGGCCGTCCGGCGGACCCGCGAGGCGACGCACGCGCCCGCCACCCGGGTCGATCGGCCGGACCGTCCCGCAGCGGACGACCACGGGGGAGCCCCGCCCCCGGGCCGGTGATGATGCGGAGGGGTGACCCCCGCGAGGCGGTGGTCAGGCGGAGCCGGTCACGCGTGCGGCACCGAGGCGCGCCGCGCGCTCCAAGGGGTTCGCCCGGTACCCGCGCAGCGCCCCGAGGATGACGTAGGTCGGCAGGAGGAGGGGACCGAGGCGCTCGGCCTGCCGGACGTGGACCGCCTCGTGCTCCAGCAGGACGTCGCTCGGCCGTCCGGAGCGCGCGAGCACGACCTGGCCGACGGTGTTCGCGTCCGCGCCGACGAGGGCGAGGGCCCGCCCGGAAGGGCCCCCGACCCCGCGGGCGATGAAGCATCCGAGTCGCTCGTCGAAGCGGGGCCGGGCCCCCGCCGCGAGGGCCAGGGCGAGGCCGACGATGGTCAGGGGCGAGGCCCACAGCGCGACGAGGGCACGGCCCCGAACGGAGCTCGGCCGCCCGGGGATCCATCGCGCGAGGCGCTCGAACGCAGCGATCCGGTCCGGGGCCTCGGACGGCGGCAGCGCGGTGCGCGCACGGAGCGACTCTCGCCGCTGCCGCACGAGTCCGACCGCACCGGCGAGGAGCGTCGCGCCGACGACGACGCGGGTCGGCCGTCCCGTCATCAGGACCGCCGCAGGGACAAGCGGGCCCTGCCCAGCCCACCGAGCTCGACCTCGACCGCGTCGTCGCCCGGCTCGAGGTCGATGCGATCCGCCAGCGACTCGCGCGCGACCCCCTCGAGCAGTCCGGCCGCGACGAGGCGCTCGCCGAGCTCCACCGGGTCGAGGTCGATGCCCAGCACGATCCGGTCGGTCAGGTCCAGCGCGAGCGCCTTGCGACGGTCGTTGATGGCACGCACGAGCTCACGTGCCGCGCCCTCGAGCTCGAGCTCGGGGGTCAGGGTCGTGTCGAGGGCGACCGAGACGTTGCCGTCGGCCGCGATCGCCCAGCCCGTGCGCGGCGTCTCGACGACCTCGACCATCTCGGGCGTGACGACGACGGTGGCTCCGTCGACGAGGAGCTCCGCCTGCGCGCGATCGGCGAGCGCGGTCACGAGGTGGTCCGCCGACGCCGGATCGAGCGCACCCAGCACCGAGGCGATCCGGGGTGCGCGCGGCCCGAACGCGGGACCGAGGCCCCGGAAGGCGGGCTTCACACGTCGCTCCACCGGGCCGCCGGCACCGTCGGCGAAGTCGATGGCGTGGAGGTTGAGCTCCTCCGCGGCGTCGTGGAGCAGCGCGGCGACGGCCTCGCGCTCCTCGGCCGGCACGCTGACGAGCGCTCGGGCGAGCGGCTGTCGTACCCGGATGCCGGCATCGTTGCGGGCCTGGCGCCCGAGCTCGACCACCCGTCGTGCGGTCGTCATGGCAGCGCGGAGCGAGGCGTCCTCCCATTCCTGGACGGCGCGCGGGAAGTCGGAGAGGTGGACCGAGGTGGGCGCGTCGGGATCGACGGCGACCACGAGGTCCTGCCAGAGACGCTCGGCGAGGAACGGGGTGAACGGCGCGAGGAGCCCCGCGACCGTGACGAGCACGGTGTGCAGCGTCGCGTGGGCCGCGGCCTTGTCCTGGCTCGCGCCCTCGGTCGCACGCCAGAACCGACGGCGGCTGCGACGCACGTACCAGTTGGACAGGTCGTCCACGAAGCGCTCGAGGCGACGGGTCGCGCTCGACACGTCGTAGCCGTCGAGCCCGGCATCGACGATGCGGACCGTGTCGGCCAGCTCCGCGAGCACCCATCGGTCGATGGCCGGACGATCGGCGACCGGGGGAGCGGGCTGGCCGGGATCGAAGCCGTCGATGCCGGCGTAGGTCAGCAGGAACACGTGCGTGTTCCACACGGTCAGCAGGAAGCGACGGACGACGTCCTCGAGGAGCTGATGGCCGACGCGCCGCGACGACCAGGGGTTGCCCTCGGCGAACATCAGCCAGCGCAGTGCATCCGCTCCGTGGCGCTCGATGAGCTCCCACGGATCGAGGACGTTCCCGGCCGACTTCGACATCTTCCTGCCCTGCTCGTCCACGATGTGGCCGAGGCAGACGACGTTGCGGAACGAGGCGTCCCCGAACAGCAGGGTCGACTCCGCGAGCAGCGTGTAGAACCAGCCGCGCGTCTGGTCGATCGCCTCGCAGATGTAGTCGGCGGGGTAGTGACGCTCGAACTCATCGCGACCGGCGTAGGGGTAGCCCCACTGGGCGAAGGGCATGCCGCCGGAGTCGAACCAGGCGTCCGCGACGTCCCGGACCCGGGTCGCCGTCCCGCCGCAGGCGGGGCAGGGGAGGGTGATGCGGTCGACGTGCGGCCGATGCGGGTCGAGGTCGTCGAGGGGCTCGCCCGCGAGCTCGCCGAGGTGCGCTCGCGAGCGGGCGACCGTGACCTCGCCGCAGTCGCAGCGCCAGAACGGCAGCGGCGTCCCCCAGTAGCGGTCGCGCGAGAGCGCCCAGTCCACGTTGTTCTCGAGCCAGTCCCCGAAGCGCCCGTCGCGGATGTGCTCCGGATGCCATCCGATGCCCGCGTTGTTGCCGAGGAGCTCCTCGCGGCGCGCGGTCGTGCGCACGTACCACGACGGCTTCGCCCAGTAGATGAGCGGGCGCTTGCAGCGCCAGCAGAACGGGTAGCTGTGCTCGTAGGGTCGTCGCGCGACGACGAGTCCGCGTGCGTCGAGCTCGGTGATGATGTCCTCGTCGGCGTCCTTGACCGCACGGCCGGCCCAGGGGCCGACGAGGAAGCAGCCATCGGGTCCGACCGGGTTGACGACGGGCAGGCCCTCCCGGCGACCGACCTCCAGGTCGTCGGCGCCGAAGGCCGGGGCGAGGTGGACGATGCCGGTGCCGTCGGTGGTCGTCACGAAGTCGGCGGCGACCACCCGGTGCGGGTCACCCTCCGCCGGCGTGGGAACGACGGCGAGCGGTGGCCGGTAGTGCAGCCCGACGAGCTGCTCGCCCCGGAAACGGGCGGCGACCACCGCGTCCTCGCCGAGGACGTCGACGACGAGGTCGGACGCCAGGACCAGCGGGGGTCCCTCCTCGCGCGGGACCAGCGCGTACTCGACGTCGGTCGCGACCGCGACGGCGACGTTGGAGGGCAGGGTCCAGGGCGTCGTCGTCCACGCGACGAGCGCCGCGCCGGCGAGCGCACCCGGACCGTCGAGCAGCGGGAGACGCACGTAGACCGACGGGTCGACCGTGTCCCGGTAGCCGAGCGAGACCTCGGCATCCGAGAGGCCGGTGCCGCAGCGTCCGCAGTAGGGCGCGACCCGGAAGTCCTCGAAGATGAGCCCTCGGTCCCAGAGCTCCGCGAGCGCCCACCACAGGCTGTCGATGTACTCGGGGTCCATGGTCCGGTAGGCGTCGTCGGTGTCGATCCAGAACCCGATGCGCTCCGTGAGCTCCTCGAAGGCGCCGACGTAGCGCTGGACCGACTCCCGGCAGCGGGCGTTGAAGCGCTCGATGCCGTAGGCCTCGATCTCCGCCTTCGAGTCGAGCCCGAGCTCGCGCTCGACCTCGAGCTCGACGGGGAGGCCGTGGCAGTCCCACCCGGCCTTGCGCCGGACCTGATAGCCCTTCATGGTGCGGTAGCGCGGGAACACGTCCTTGAACACCCGCGCTTCGACGTGGTGCGCCCCCGGACGGCCGTTCGCGGTCGGGGGCCCCTCGTAGAACGTCCAGACCGGGCCCCCCTCGCGGGCGGCGACCGAGGCCGCGAACACGCCGTGGTCCTCCCAAGCCGCGAGGACGTCACGTTCGAGCGCCGGCAGATCGGGCCGCGGCTGGGCGGCGGGCCAGCGCGGACCCGCCCCGGCAGGGGCGCTCATCGCTCGCTGGCTCCTCGGTGCGGGGACGTCCGGGTGCAGCGTAGGCCGTGCAGCGAGCAGCCGGCCTCGACCGAGCGCCGCTCCGCTGGGGTCCGCACGGCGCTGCTAGGGTCAGTGGGACATGCCCACCCGACGCGCCCCCACGGCGAACCAGCTCAAGGCCCTCCGCGAGGGTCTCCTCGCCGAGCGCGCTCAGCTCGAGGCCCAGGTCAGCGAGCTCGATGCGGAGGCCGACGTCAACAACTGGCGTGAGGGCGGGTTCGACGACGATCCGGCCGACGCCGGCTCGGCGAGCTTCGAGCGGGAGACCGCGCAGTCCCTCTCGATCCATGCGCGTGGCCTGATCGCGCAGATCGACGACGCGCTGCGTCGCATGGACGAAGGCACCTTCGGGATGTGCGAGCGCTGCGGGGAGCGCATCCAGATCGAGCGCCTCAAGGCCCTGCCCCACGCGACGCTGTGCATGGACTGCCGCCGGCTCGAGGAGCCGGGCCGGTGACGGAAGCCGCCGGGACGGTCGAGCCCGCGGCGTCGGGGACGGCCGGGCTCGCGGCGTCCGGGACGGCCGACAACGCCGAGGGATCCGAGACCTTCCCCGACGTTCCGGCCGACGCTCCGGTGGGTGCCGTCGGCATCGCCTACGCGCTCGCGTCGGCGATCGTCGTGCTCGACCAGGCGACCAAGACCCTCGTGCTGGACGTCCTCACGCCCGGTCGCTTCGTCCCGTGGCTCGGTGGCGGGGTCGGCTGGCAGCTGGTGCTGAACCCCGGCGGCGCCTTCGGGCTCCCCGCTCCCCACTGGCTCTTCCTGGCCGTGACGGTCGTCGTCGTGGTGGTCGTCGCGCGCAGCCTCCCGCGCGTGCCGACCCTCCTCCATGCCGCCGCCTACGGGCTCCTGCTCGCGGGTGCGCTCGGCAACGCCATCGATCGTCTCGTCCGGGCCGGGGGTCCCGGGTTCGGCCGTGGCTACGTCGTCGACTTCGTCGCCTGGGGCGGGTTCCC
>JBEAQO010000131.1:0-8897 GCA_041163825.1 Actinomycetota bacterium
CATCGTGCCCGTCGAGCTCGTGCGCGAGATCGGGGGACGACTCGCGGTCGACGGCAGCGAGGTCCGACCCTTCGACCGCGACGGTGCGGTGGAGGTCGCGCGCTGGTTCCGCGCACGCGGCGTCGGGACCATCGGGGTGTGCTTCCTGCACAGCTACGCGAACGACGCCCACGAGCGCGAGATGCGCGAGGTCCTTGCCGCCGAGCACCCGGATGCGGTCGTGTCACTGTCGAGCGAGGTGCTCCGCGAGTACCGCGAGTACGAGCGCACGGTGACCACCCTCGTCGACGCCTCGGTGAAGCCGCGCGTGATGCGCTACGTCCGAGGCATCGCCGAACGGCTCGATGCCGCGATGGGTCGGGCTGCCGATGGCGGGGTCCCGTTCCACGTCATGAAGTCCAACGGGGGCGTGCTCTCCGCGGCCGAGGTCGTCCACCAGCCGATCACGACCGTCCTCTCCGGGCCGGCCGCCGGCGCGCTCGGTGCCGCGATGGTCGCCGGTGCGGCGGGGCACGAGCGCATCCTCACCCTCGACGGCGGGGGGACCTCGACCGACGTCTCGGTCGTCCTCGACGGTGAGCCCACGCTCACGACCGAGGGCACGGTCGGCCGCTACCCCTCGCGCATCCCGATGATCGACGTCGTGACCGTCGGGGCGGGGGGTGGCTCCATCGCGTGGGTCAGCCCCGAGGGCACGCTCAAGGTCGGACCCCGCTCGGCGGGCGCCGATCCCGGACCGCTGTGCTACGGCCGTGGTGGCAGTGAGCCCACGGTCACCGATGCGCACCTCACGCTCGGACGCATCCCGCCGCATCTGCTCGGTGGCGAGATCCCGCTCGACGCCGAGGCCGCCCGGACCGGCATCGCCGAGCTCGCCGGGCACCTGGGCCTCGGGGTCGCCGAGGCGGCGCGCGGCATCCTCGAGATCTCGGCCTGGAACCAGGCCAACGCCATCCGTCAGGTCACCGTCAGGCGCGGGCTCGACGTGCGCGAATTCCCGATGGTCGCCTTCGGCGGGTCGGGGCCGCTGCTCGTCTGCCGGCTCATCGACGTGCTCGGGCTGCCCGCGGTGCTCGTCCCGCGCGACCCCGGCAACCTCTCCGCCTTCGGGCTGCTCTCGGTCGACGTGCGCAACGACGACGTGCAGACGATGGTCGTGGCCGACGACGGGCTCGACCTCCGCCGCCTCGCTGAGGGCTACGCCGGGCTCGAGGCGCGCGCCCACGAGACCCTCGACCGCGAGGGCTTCGTGCCCGAGGAGCACCGGCTCCTGCGCTCGGCCGACCTGCGCTACGACGGGCAGGCCTACGAGGTGCGGGTGGCCGCTCCCGCGGGGGCGGTCGACGCCGGCTTCCGACGCGCGGTGGTCGCAGCGTTCCACGACGAGCACGAGCGCCTCTACGGGTACTGCTACCGCGATGCGTCCTCGCGCGGCGGCCACGCGCACCGCGTCGAGTGGGTCAACCTGCGGGTGACCGGGGTCGGCCCGATCCCTCGTCCGGGGCTCGCGCGCACCCCGGTCGACGCGGTCGCCGGCGCGGCGAGCCTCGAGGGCTCACGCACCGGCACGCGCACGGTCGACTTCGGGGCACCGGTCGCCACGGCCATCCACGCGCGCGACCTCCTGGTGCCCGGTGCCCGCGTCGCCGGCCCGGCCGTCATCGAGGAGTTCGGTTCGACCGTGCCGATCCATCCCGGTTTCGTCGCCGAGGTCGACGAGCTCCGTGACCTCGTCATCACCCGTCAGGACGCCCCGTGACCGAGCCGATGAACGCCGACCTGGTCGTCACCGACGCCCGCCTCCTCGATGGCCGGGTCGTGGACGTGGTGATCGCCGCGGGGCGGATCGCCGCGATGCCGCCGGCGGGGGGGTCCGCGCGCCCGTCGGGGGTCGCGGTCGTCGCGGCCGAGGGACGTCTCGTGACCCCGACGTTCGTCGACGGACATCTCCACCTCGACAAGGTGCACTCGCTGCCACGCGTCGGTGATGCTGCGATCGCCGCCTACACGGCCGGCTCGATGGGCTCGGCGATGACCGCCATCGAGCTCGCGCGCGAGGTCAAGCGCGACTACGACCGCGCCTGGATCGCCCCCAACGTCGAGCGGGTGCTCGCGGCCTCGGTCGCCAACGGAACGCTCACGATGCAGGCGTTCGTCGACGTCGACACGACCGGCGGACTGGAGGGCCTCCACGGCGTGCTCGAGGCCCGTCGGGCGTTCGAGGGCGTGCTCGACGTACGCGTCGTCGCCTTCCCCCAGGACGGGCTGCTGCGCGACCCCGGCGCCGACCGGCTCGTCGAGGAGGCGCTCGCGCTCGGCGCCGACGTCGTCGGGGGCATCCCGTGGATCGAGCACTCCGACCGGGACGCGAAGCGCCACGTCGACTGGGCCTGCGAGCTCGCGGCGCGCACCGGTCGGCGGGTGGCGATGCTCGTCGACGACGCCGGCGACCCGTGGCTGCGCACCACCGAGATGCTCGCCGTCGCGATGCTCGAGCACGGGCTCGAGGGTCGCGGGGTCGCCTGCCACGCGCGCGCCATCGGCGCCTACGAACGGCCCTCGCAACTGCGGCTCGCCGGGCTCGCGCTGCGGGCCGGACTCGCCTTCGTCAGTGACCCGCAGACCGGTCCCGTGCACCTCCCGGTCGGGCTCTTCGACGGGCTCGGGGTCAAGGTCGCGCTCGGGCAGGACGACGTCGAGGACGCCTACTACCCCTTCGGGCGCCACTCCATGCTCGAGGTCGCGTTCCTCGCCGCGCACGCACTCGGCTGGCTCGGCGAGCCGGAGCAGCGTCGCCTCATCGACCTCGTCACGACGCGGGCGGCGGAGGTCCTGGGCATCGCCGATCATCGTCTCGACGTCGGTGGCGCCGGCGATCTCGTCGTCCACCACGACGAGCGGCTGGTCGACGTCCTGCGCGCCCACCGCGAGCCCCGCCACGTGGTCTCGCGCGGGCGGGTCGTCGCGACGACCACGGTCGAGACGGTCCTCACCCTGCCGGGCGGCGGCGCCGCGCGGGAGCGGGAGCGATGAGCCGGCTGACCTCCCCGTCCGCGACGGTCGACCCGATCGTCGTCGAGATCGTCCAGGGCACCCTCGCCTCCATCGAGAAGGAGGTCGAGGACGCGATCGGACGCACGTCCCGCTCACCGATGATCCGTGATGCCCACGACTACCGCGCCGGCATCCACGACCGCCTGCTGCGCAAGCTCACGGGACGCTCGTACTCGGCGCTGGTGCATCCGATCGCGCGCGACTTCCCCCTCGACACGATGCGGCCCGGCGACGTGTTCTTCCACAACGACGTCTACCTCTCCGAGGGCGGCATCGGCCATCTCCCCGACCTGTGCATCACGGTCCCGGTGTTCCACGACGACGAGGTCGTCGCCTTCGTGCAGGCGTTCGGCCACCACGACGACATCGGCGGGTCGGTCCCCGGCTCGATGCCCTCGGGCGCGCGCAGTGTGTTCGAGGAGGGCCTGATGGTCCCGCCGATCCGGCTGTGGGACCGGGGTGAGCCCAACCGCGCGGCGCTCACCATCATGACGCGCAACTCCCGCATGCCAGAGTCGCTCGCCGGCGACCTCGACGCGGAGGCCTCGGCCTGTCTGATGGGCGCCCGCCGGCTCGCGGAGCTCTTCGAGCGCTACGGCCGGGACACCGTCGAGGCCGCCTTCGACGCCATCATCGCCAACACGGCCGAGACCTTCCGGCGCGAGATCCTCGCCCGCATCCCGATGGGCACGTGGACGTGGGAGGACTACGCCGAGCACGATGGCGTCGATCCTCCCCGGCTCCATCGCCAGCGCATCACGCTCACCCGCGAGGCCGACCGCATCGTGCTCGACTTCACGGGGACCTCGCCGCAGGCGAAGGGCCCGATCAACCACGTCGGGGACGCCGCCGACGGCAACTTCCTGAAGAAGTGGCTCGGTCCGATCCTGCGCAACCTCGCGGAGACGCCCGAGCGCATGGCCGAGCTCGACGTCAACGAGGGCATCGTCGAGCTGATCGAGATGCGCTTCCCGCCCAAGGGGACGCTCCTCACCCCCGAGTTCCCCGCCCCGACCAACGCCCGCACGTTCGTCATCCTCCGCCTGCTCGGCGTCCTCGCGGGGGTGCTGGCCAAGGCCGTCGACGGACGCATGCCCGCCGACCAGGAGACCATCCGCTACACCGGGGTGTACGGGAGCCGCGGTGACGGATCGAGCTACCTCATGCGCGAGGTCCTCGGCGGTGGTTCGGGAGGGCGTTGGTTCGCCGACGGGGAGGACACCATCCACGTCGTGCCGGACTCGCGCAACCTCCCCACGGAGTTCACCGAGTCGCGCTTCCCGTTCCGTGTCGAGGTCCTCGCCCTCGCGCAGGACTCCGGTGGTCCGGGCCGCTTCCGTGGCGGTCTCGGCTACGAGAAGCACCTGCGGATGCTCGAGGACGCGAGCTTCATGTCGATCGCGGACCGCTCGATCCTCGCCTGTTGGGGCGTGAACGGTGGACGCGCCGGACGGCCCTTCCAGGTCACGGTCGATCCGGGGGGCCCGAACGAGCGTGAGCTGCCGGGCCTGGTCGATGCCGAGCCGGTGCGCGCCGGTGAGGTGATCCGGATCCGCACGACCGGTGGTGGCGGATGGGGCGATCCGCTGGAGCGCGAGGTCGGGCTCGTCGTCCGCGACGTTCGCTGGGGGAAGGTCTCACGTGCCGCGGCGCACGACGACTACGGCGTCGTCGTCGAGGGCCCGGACGACGAACCGGTCGCGGACCTCGCGGCGAGCGCGGCGTTGCGCGCGCGGCTGGCGGCCGAGCGCGGCCCGGCACCCTTCTTCGACCGCGGTCCCGGCTACGCCGAGCTCGATCCGGAGGGGCGCCCCTTCCCCGAGGTCGACGTCCGATGACCACCTCCGGTCCCGGTCCGCTCGCGGGCATCCGTGTCGTCGACCTGACGCGCGCGCTCTCCGGACCCTACGCGACCCTGATGCTCGCCGACGCGGGCGCCGAGGTCATCAAGGTCGAGCGGCCCGATGGCGGCGATGACGCGCGCGGCTGGGGCCCGCCGTTCGTCGGCGAGGGTTCGGAGCAGGTCTCGACCTACTTCCTGTCGGTCAACCGTTCGAAGCGCTCGGTCACGCTCGACCTCAAGGACCGGGGCGACCTCGCGCGGCTGCGCGCGCTCATCGCCTCCGCGGACGTGCTCGTCGAGAACTTCCGGCCCGGCGTCATGGACCGGCTTGGACTCGATGTCGCGACCCTCGAGCGCGAGCATCCGCGCCTGGTCGTGCTCTCGATCACCGGGTTCGGGGAGGGCGGTCCTGACGGGCACCGCTCCGGCTTCGACCAGATCCTGCAGGGCGAGGCCGGGCTGATGAGCATCACCGGAGCGCCGGGCGGACCGCCGATGAAGTTCGGGGTGCCCATCACCGACGTGCTCGCGGGCATGTTCGGTGCCTACGGCGTGGTGGCGGCGCTGCGAGAGCGCGAGATCAGCGGGCGCGGGCAGCGAGTGGTCACCTCGCTCCTCGCCGCCGCGCTCGCCGTGCACACGTACCACGGCACGCAGTGGACGGTCTCGGGCAGCGTCCCGGGCCAGAGCGGCAACCGCCACCCGACCATCGCCCCCTACGGCGCGTTCCGCTGCTCCGACGGCTGGATCAACGTCGCGGTCGGCTCCGAGGGGCTCTGGCAGCGCTTCGCACCGCTCGTGGGCCTCGAGGCCGACCGGCCCGAGTACGCGACGAACCGCGCGCGCGTCGAGCACTGGGACGGACTCGAGGCCGCCATCAACGCGGCGATGGAGGGCGAGCCGGTCGCGACCTGGATGGCCCGGCTCGATGGGGCGGGCGTGCCGGCGGGGCGCATCCGCACCCTCGACGACGTCTACGCCTGGCCGCAGGTCGACCACCTCGGGCTCGTCGACCACCTCGAGGCGCCCGGCATCGGACCGATCGCGGTCGCGGGCACCCCGGTCGCTTGGGACCGCTCGGGCCGACGCGAACCCGAGGCGCCCCCGAGCCTCGGACGCGACGACCCCTGGCTCGAGGCCGAGCTCGCTGACGGCAGGCGCGACCCGACGGCTCAGTAGGTCGCGAGGCTCGAGAACAGCAGGTCGAGGAAGCCCTCGGTGTCCATGTCGGTGCCGACGTGGACGTTGGGCTCCCGACCGGAGACCCCCCACAGGTCGACGACCGTACGGCCGTCGCAGTGCCGGCTCGAGGTCTCCACGTCGACCCGCAGCCGCCGGGTCTCGAGCAGGTCCGGTCGCAGCAGTGCCGCGACCGCGCAAGCGTCGTGGATCGGGACGCCGTCGAACGCGTAGAGGTTGCGGTGGAAGCGCCAGAAGAAGTCCATCAGGTCGGCGGCGAGCGCGCCCACCGGGGTGCCGAGCGCGCGGAGCTCGCCGAAGCGGCTGGCCGGCAGGATCGTGCGGTGCGTGACATCGAGCCCGACCATCGTGACGTCGGTGTCGGCATCGACGACGATCGCCGCAGCCTCGGGATCGACGAAGATGTTGAACTCGGCCGCCGGGGTGATGTTCCCCTCCGTGATCGCCCCGCCCATGAAGACCAGTCGCGAGATCCCGCGCGCGAGCGTCGGATCGCGCCGGAGGACGGTCCCGAGGTTGGTCAGCGGTCCTGTCGCTGCGACCTCGATCGGGTCGTCGCGGTCGCGAGCGTCGGAGAGCACGGACGTGAGCCAGTCGATCGCATGGATGTCGCGCGGGTCGAACGTGGGTTCGGGCAGGACCGGGCCCTCGAGGCCGGACTCGCCGTGCACGTGCGCCGCCGTGACCAGCGGACGCACCATCGGCTGGGGCATGCCGGCATGGACCGCGACGTCGGTGCGTTCGGCGACCGTGAGGACCTGGCGTGCGGCGCGCACCGCGTTGTCCAGCGTGGTGTTGCCCGCGACGATCGAGAGCCCGAGGACCTCCCACTCCGGTCGGGCGAGCGCGAGCAGCATCGCGATCGCGTCGTCGTGGCCGGGGTCGCAGTCGAGCAGCATCCGGCGGCGCGTCACGGTCATCGTCCTGCCTCTGTCCCGGGGGCCGCACCCGAGGTCGCACCCGTGGCCGTGCCGAGGGCCGGGGCAGGGCCGTAGCGGGCTCGACGGCGCGCGAGCCGGTCCGGGTCCGCCTCGAGCTCGGCGAGGGCGTTGGCGAGCTCCGCCGTGAGCGCGGCCGTCGCGCTCAGCGGGTCCGTCGTCGTCGGGCCGGGCAGGACGCCGTCGGCGATGCCGAGCTCGACGAGCCGATGGGCCGTCGGCTCGAGCGCGGCGACCACCTCGGGGGCGCGGGCGGGGTCGCGGTGCAGGATGGTCGCCGCGCCCTCGGGTGCGATGACCTCGAACACCGCATCGTCCTGCAGGACCAGCCGGTCCGTGGCCCCGATGGCGAGCGCCCCTCCCGACCCGCCCTCTCCGGTGACCACCGCGAGGGTGGGAGCGGGGACCGAGAGCATCGCGACGAAGGTCTCCGCGATGGCTGCGGCGAGCCCGGAGCGCTCCGAGTCCGGCGCGGGGTCCGCGCCCGCGGTGTCGATGAGGGCGACGACCGGGAGGCCCCAGCGGGTGGCGAGCGCGAGCGCGCGCTGCAGCTTGCGGAATCCGGCCGCCTCGGGAGCGCCCGGCCGACCGCCGCGCCCGATGGCACGCCGGTCAAACCCGACGACGACGAGGCTGCGCTGGCCGAGGCGCGCCACGGCCGCCACGGCCACGGCGTCGTCCGCCCCGGCTCGGTCACCGCGCAGCTCGCGGTGCGCGTCGAAGGCGCTCGAGAGGAGGTCGCGCACCGACGGACGGTCGCTCCGACGGGCCCGTCGCCAGGCGTCCTCGGCCGCGAGTCGGACCGTCGGCCGTCGGTCGCGCTCGAGCCGTGGCAGCGGGCCGTCGCGGCGGGTGGGGTGCAGCAGCCCCAGCCACTCGGCGAGCGCACCGCGCAGCGCGGCCCGCGGGACCACCTCGTCGACCAGCCCCGTCGCCAACGCGCTGCTGGCGCTGTGGCTGTCGGCGCCGACCGCGATGCCGGTGGTCGCCTCGACGACGCGCGGGCCCGCGAAGCCGATGGTGGCCCCCTCCTCAGCGAGCAGGACATCGCCGAGCGCGCCGTACGAGGCGAGGACCCCCCCGGTGGTCGGGTGCGAGAGCACCGTGATCGTGGGCAGGCCGACCTCGCGCATCCGGCGCACCGCCTCGGCGGTCCGGACGAGCTGCACGAGCGCGAGCATGCCCTCCTGCATGCGGGCACCCCCGGACGCCGTGCGTGCGACGAAGGGGAGTCCGCGCTCCCGCGCGAGCGTCATGGCGCCGACGATCCGCTCGCCGTGCGCGCGCCCCATCGATCCGCCGAGCACCTCGAAACGGGCCCGTGCGGCGACGACCTCGAGGCCGTCGATCGTGGCGATCCCGACCTCGACGCTCTCGTCGGGGTCGTTCCCGTCGGCGCCGTCCTCGCGCAGAGCAGCGAGCCGGGCCGCGTAGCCCGGGAAGGCGAGCGGATCCTCCTCGGGCATCGCGATCGGACGCCCGAGCGGCGCGAGCAGGCCCAGGACCGGGTCGTCGGGCGGGGCGGTGGTCACCGGGCAGCCTCCCCACGCGACGATCCTGGGCTGCGAACCTAGCCCGAGGACGCCTCCTGCCCCGCCACTAGGCTCGGGCGCGCGGTGCCGTCGCTCGGTCCGGGACGGGACGTCGCGGTGACCCGCCCCGCGCGACCCGGTCCTGCGGGCCACGGGCCCGCGCCACCGAACCCGTCCGGCCCGGCCGGGCCGTGACCCTCCGGGAGCCGAAGATGCCCGAGTCCCTGCGTCTCGAGGTCGACGATGCGTCGCACGTCGCGACCCTCGTCCTCGACCGTCCGCCGCTGAACGCGCTGTCGCTGGAGGTCTGGCGCGAGCTCGACGCGATGG
>JBEAQO010000132.1:0-5595 GCA_041163825.1 Actinomycetota bacterium
GACAGCAGCACGGAGCCGAGCCCCGCGGCCACCCCGGCGACCCCGATCCACGAGACGCGCACCATCGGCACGTTCGAGAGCCGTCGCTCGACCAGGTACCAGTGCCCGAGCAGCATCGTGAACACCGTCGAACCGAGCAGCACGGAGCCGAGCGCGAGCTCGACCAGGCCCTGCCACACGCCGCCCGCTCCCCCCCGCTCCGCACGCAGGAGCGCGAGGGGCACGAGCGCGGCGGCGAGCGTGGCCGCACCCGCGATGCCGGACAGCCGAGCGAGCACGACGGGGACCGGGAGCAGGACGAGCACGAGCGCCACCGCCGTCACGCCGGCACCGACCGCGAGCACCGTCGCGACCGACGCGATCGCGCTCGCAGGATCTGCGGCGAGCGCGGACGCGATCGGACCCCCGAGCGCCGCGCGTCCACCCAGCGCGAGGAGCACGACGACGACCCCGACGAGGAGCTCGAACCCGTGTCGCACCCGACCCCAGGTCGGAGCGACCCACAGCGGCGCCGCGGTACCGACCGCGGCCATCACCAGCACGAGCCCGAGCACCGCTGCCGGCGTGTCCACGTCGCCTCCTCGACCCGCCGTCCGCCGCGGGCGGGCGCAAGGGTGCCACCTCCGTGGGGTCCGGCGCGAACCCCTGCGCCACGGGGCGAGGGGTAGGCTCCTCGGCCCCGGGCGGACGCCGGACGCAGCGGCGGCGGATGACGCGCTGCGGCCCTCCGCAGCCGCCCCACCCACACCGACAGGACCGCGGCGGTCGCGCGCGTCCGCGAGGCGCACGAGGGACGGGATGCGACGCGATGACCACGGCCTCGACCACGAGGAGCGTGAGGAAGGCAGGCGACGCTGCGACCCCGGGCTCGACCACGAGCGTGACCTGACGGTGGGGCCCGAGCACACCGCGACGGCGCTCGGATCGGGCGATGTCCCGGCGCTCGCCACGCCCGCGATCCTCGCGCTCGCCGAGGCTGCCTGCGTCGGGGCCGTCGCGGGCGACCTCGACGAGCACGAGACCACGGTGGGCACCTTCGCCGAGGTCGAGCACCTCAGGGCCACGCCGATCGGCGCGACCGTCCGTGCCCTGGCGACCCTGGTCGGCCACCACGGCGATCGGCTGGAGTTCTCCGTCACCGTCGAGCAGGACGGCGAGCCCGTCGCGCGCGTCCGGCACCGGCGCTCGCTCGTCGAGCGCGAACGCTTCCTCACGGGCCTGGCGAAGCGCGCGGGCGCGCAGGGGCATCAGGCGCCGTAGGCGGCGGCCGAGCTCCGACGCACGTCCGGGTCCAGCAGCACGTTGACGAGCGCCGGGACCCCCGCCTCGAGGGCACGGTCGAGGGCGGGACCGATGTCCTCGGGACGCTCGACCCGCTCGCCCTGTCCGCCGAGCGCCTCGACCATGCGCTCGTAGGCGATGCCCGGCGCGAGGTCCTGGGCGACCATGCCCTCGGCCCCGTAGGCGCGCTCATGGAACGCCTTCATCTCGCCCCACGCGCCGTCGTTGCCGACGATGCCGACGAAGGGCAGGTCCTGGCGGACCGCCGACTCGTACTCCATCCCGTTGAACCCGAAGGCGCCGTCGCCGTGGACGACGAGCACGCGCCGGTCGGGATGCACCACGCGGGCGGCCATCGCGAAGGGCGCACCGACCCCGAGGCAGCCGAAGGGCCCGGGGTCCATCCAGTGGCCCGGACGGTCGACCCGCACCGAGCCCGCCGTGTGCGCGACGATGTCCCCGCCATCGCCGATGACGATGGTGTCGCGGTCGACCCAGCGCGCGACCTCGCGCGCGAAGCGCAGCGGATGGATCGGCACGGCGTCGCTCGCGGCGATCGCCTCGCGCTCGGCGAGGCGCACGGACTCCTCCGCGACCAGCTGCTCGAGCCAGGCGCTCGAGCGGCCCGGAGCGCCCGCCGCGCCCGCGGCGACGGTGCCGGCGTGCTCCGCGAGCGCCGAGAGGAACCGCGCGACGTCGCTCGTGATCCCCAGCGCCACCGGGCGGTTGCGGGCGATGCGACCGGGCTCGGGGTCGACGTGGACGACCGGGACGTCCTCGGCCAGGGTCGGTGGCCGACCGAAGCCGACGCGGAAGTCGAAGTCGATGCCGAGCGCGAGCACGAGGTCGGTCCCGGCCAGGGCGCTGCGTCGTGTGAGGCCGAGCAGGTTCGGATGGTCGGAGGGCAGGATGCCCCGGGCCATGCCGTTGACGTAGACCGGGAGCGCCGCGAGGCGCGCGAGCGTGTCGAGCTCGTCCGAGGCGCGCGACCAGTGCGCGCCGGAGCCGACGAGCACGACCGGACGCTCGGCGCGGGCGAGGAGCGCCGCTGCGCGCGCCACCGCGTCCGGGTCGGGCGCGGCCGGGTGGGTCGCGCGCTGGCCGGGCCGACCGACGAGCGCGGCCGGATCGACGTGCGACATCAGCACGTCCATCGGCAGGTCGAGGTAGACGGGACCGGAGCGCGGAGCGAGCGCGGCGCGCAGCGCGTCCCCCACGAGCTCGGGCAGGCGGCGCGTCTCGAGCGCGGTCACGGCCCACTTCGTCACCGGGCGCAGGAGCTCGACGTGCGGCGCGTCCTGCAGCGCACCCATGCCCTCCATCGCGAGGGGGTTGCGCCCGCCGAGCAGCAGCATCGGCGAGTCCGCGTAGTGGGCGTTGGCGACCGCGGTGATGGCGTCGGTCACCCCCGGGCCGGCCGTCACCGCCGCGACGCCGGGGCGGTGCGTCAGCCGCGCGTAGGCGTCGGCCGCGTGGGCCGCCGCCTGCTCGTGGCGGACGTCGACGATGCGGATGCCGGTGCCACGGCAGCCGTCGTAGAGGGCGCTGATGTGCCCGCCGGTGAGCGTGAAGATCGTGTCGACGCCCTCGGCCGCGAGCGCACCGGCGAGCACCTGCCCGCCGTGGAGCGTCGCGGCCGGACCGCTCACCGCTCGGCCGTCGCGACGAGCCAGTCGAGGAGCGTGCGCGCCGGCGCGCCGGTCCCGCCCTTGGTCCGCAGCGGCCCCGCCTCCGCCGACCACGCGACCCCAGCGATGTCCAGGTGGGCCCAGGCGACGCCCGGCGGGACGAAGCGGTGCAGGAAGAGGGCCGCCATGATGGTGCCCGCCGGACGACCGGTGACGTTGCGCAGGTCGGCGTGCATCCCCTCGAGCTTGTCGGCGTAGAGGTCCTTGGCCAGCGGGAGGCGCCACAACGGCTCGTCCGCGCGCGCGGCGCTCGCGAGCAGCGCCTCGGCCAGCACGTCGTCGTCGCCGATCAGCGCGGCGATCTCGTCACCGAGCGCGACGACGACCGCGCCGGTCAGCGTCGCGACGTCCACGATCGCGCTGGCGCCGCGCTCGGCGGCGTGCGCGATGCCATCGGCCAGGACGAGGCGCCCCTCGGCGTCGGTGTTCATGACCTCGACCGTGCGTCCGCTGCGGGTGGTGAGCACGTCGCTCACGCGCGTCGCGGTGCCCGACGGCATGTTCTCGGCGAGGCAGAGGACACCGGTCACGCGCACCGGCAGCGCGAGCTCGGCCGCGGCGCGCACGACCGCCGCGGCGGTGGCCGCGCCGGCCATGTCCATCTTCATCGTCTCCATCGCCTCCGACGGCTTGAGCGAGATGCCCCCCGTGTCGAAGGTGATGCCCTTGCCGACGATCGCGACGTGCGCCACCGCGTCCGGCGGCGACCAGTCGAGCTCGACGAGCCGCGGCGGCGCGCTCGAGCCCTGTCCGACCGCGAGGATGCCGCCGTAGCCGCCCGCGGCGAGCGCGCCCTCGTCGAGCACCGTGACCGTGACCCCGGTGCCCTCGAGCAGGGCGCTGACGCGCTCGGCGAGCACCGGCGGCCGCTTGTCCTGCGGTGGGGTGTTGACGAGGTCGCGCACGGTGAGCGCGGCCCGAGCACCGGCCCGAGCCAGCGAGAGGGCCGCCCGCGCGGGCTCGAGGTCCGCGGACGCGAGGTGCAGCGTCGCGCGCTCGAGCTGGACCGGCCGCGGGCGGGTCCGGTAGGCATCGAACCGGTAGGCCCCGAGCGTGAGCCCCTCGGCCAGCGCGCGGACCGTCTCGGCCGGGTCCGCCGTGCCGGGAGTGACGTCGGCTCCCGCGTCCCCGAGGACGACGATCGGCAGGGTCGCCAGGTCGGTCGCGAGCGTCACGTCGCGCGCGGCGGCGCCGGCGATGACCCCACCGACACGACGGAGCCGTTCGCGCGTGACACCGTCGACCGGCCCGAGTCCGACCAGCAGCACCGCCCGCGCCGGCAGGGCGCCACGCGTCGCCAGGCGAACGCACGAACCCAGCGCCCCGGTCGCGCCGAGCGCCGCGAGCTCCTCCGCAGCATCGACCCCGAGCGCGGCGAGCACGGCGGCGGCCCCCGGTGTCGGGCGCCCCGGCGCGCTCGGCGGGACGTCGCGCTCCTCGGCGGGACGCGCCTGGGCATGGATGCCGACGACGACGAGATCGACGGCGGCGTCGGCCAGCGACGCATCGGTGAGGTCGAGCTCGAGCACGTCGATCCTCCTGGTCGTCCAGCGCGGGCCCGGTCGTCCGGGACGGGTCGCGCGCGGGCGACGGCGTCCCTCCCGACGCAGCGTAGTGACGGCCGTCCGGGCCACCGCCGGCGCGCCGCCTCCCCGCCGGACGCGGGGCCTAGGCTCGGACGCATGGATGCCGTCGACGTGCCCTCCACCACGCCCCGTGTGGTCCCGGTGGACCTGCGCGACCACGTCGTCTTCTCCCCCGCGGCGGCGACGTGCGTCCGGGTGATGGCGACCGACCGCCTGGCGCTCGACCTGTGGTGCCTCGAGCCCCGGCAGGCCACGTCGGTGCTGCAGGACGACGGGCGCGACGTCACCTACACCGTCCTGGGCGGCCGCTCGTGGTTCGTGACCGACGAGGGCGAGGTCGGTCTCGACCCGCTCGGTGCGCTCCTCGTGCCGGCGGGGACCGCCCACGGCATCGACAACCGCGCGCCCGATCCGCTGATCGTCGTCGCGGTCAGCACGCCGCCCGGTGCCGATCCGGGCGCAGCGCCCCGGCCGGTCCGGCCCGGCCCGGCCGTGCGCGACGACCCCCGGCCGGGCGGCCTGTGGCGCGCCTTCGGTCGGCTGCTGGGCGTCCGACCGGACCCCGATACCGGGACGACCCCGCGAGGAGCACGCCCGTGAGACCAGGACCCGCACGCGGCACGACCCTGACGACCCGGGTCACCATCACCGGCGCGATGAGCGATCCCGTCCAGGGCGCGGAGCAGGACGCGCTCCCGCGCGTCTACGGCGTCCTCGCCACCGCGAACCACGTCGCGGCGGTCTGCAGGGAGCTGATCGCCCCCCACCTCGAGCCGGGCGAGCTCGCCGTGCCCGTGCGCCTCGAGGTGGTCCGCCGTTCGACCGTGCCCGCCGGCGAGGAGGTCGAGCTCGAGGCGACCGTGCAGATGATCTCGCCGAGCGGCGTGACCTGCGAGGTGCTCGTGCGCTGGCGCGACCAGGTGGTGGTGCGCGCCTCGCTCGAGCAGGAGGTCGTGTCCGGCGACACGCTGCGGGCCCGCGCGACCGGCGCCTGAGCGACGCGCCGGTCAGGCGCTCGCGCTGCCCGTCGCTCCACCGGC
>JBEAQO010000133.1:0-2759 GCA_041163825.1 Actinomycetota bacterium
ACGTGTGGGTCGAGCGCGAGTGCGCCGCCCTCGCCCCGGGACGCGCGATCGACCTCGCGGCGGGTGAGGGCCGCAACGCCGTCTGGCTCGCCGAGCGCGGATGGGACGTCGAGGCGGTCGACTTCTCGCCGGTCGGGCTCGACAAGGCGCGCGCCATGGCGGCCGAACGCGGGGTCGCGCTGACGACGACGGTCGCCGACGTCACCACCCCGCTCGACGTCGCACCGGCCGACCTCGTGCTCGTCTGCTACCTGCAGCTGCCCCGGGAGCCGCTGGCGCGCGCGCTCGTCGGTGCGGCGCGTCTGACCGCGCCGGGGGGCACGCTCGTCGTCGTCGCGCACGACCGCGACAACCTCGAGCGCGGCATCGGCGGTCCGCCCGACCCGGCGGTGCTGCCGAGCGTCACCGAGGTCGTCGCCGCGCTCGACGGCTCGGGGCTCGAGGTCGTCCGCGCCGAGCAGGTCGTGCGCCGTGTCGAGACCGACGACGGCGAGCGCGAGGCCATCGACCTCGTCGTGCGCGCGCTGCGTCCGGTGGTCGGCTGAGCCGACCCGTGGGTCAGGTCCCGTCGCCCGCGCCGTCGGGGGCGAGGCCGACCCAGCGGTGCGCGCCGTCGGCGGTGACCTCGCGCTTGAACACCGGCACGCGGGCCTTCACCGCCTCGAGCGCGTCGCGGCATGCCGCGAAGGCCGCGGCGCGGTGGGCGGCGGAGGCAGCGATGAGGATCGTCGGGGCACCGACGGCGAGCTCGCCGAGGGCGTGCACGAGCGCCAGCCCGAGCAGCTCGGGGTGCGCGGCGAGCGTCTCCTCGGCGATCAGGGCGAGCTCGCGCTCGGCCATCTCGGGGTACGCGGTGTAGTCCAGCCGGACGACCCCCCTGAGGTCGTCCGCGTGGTCCCGGACGGTGCCGAGGAACGACACGGTGCCGCCGACCTCGGGACCGGCGATCGCGGCGAGCACGCCCGCCACGTCGATGCCGTCGTCCGAGAGCCCGGTCACGACGCGCGGTCCGGCACCGCCGGCGACCGGGGGCAGCAGGGCGACCTCCGCGCCCTCGGTCAGCGCGACCGTGTCGCCGGCGACCTCGAGGTCGACCGCGATCGTGGTCGTGGCGAGGAGCGGTGCGAGCACCGGGTGGGTCGCGGCGAGCTCGGCCCGGAGCCGCGCGACGTCGGCACCGTCGGGCAGCTCGATCGTGAGGGTCGAGGCACCGAGGCGTTCGACCAGGCCGCCGAACGCGCGCACCTCGAGCCGCATCTCGCCTCCGGCCTCCGGCCTCCGCGGACGGGTTCCCGCCTCGCGGGCGCGGGCCCGGGCGCAGGCTAGCCCCGGTCGTGCGCTCGCTACCGTGGAGTACCGCGCCTGGGACGCGCGCCGGGGCGAGCGAGGGAGGTGCGAGGGTGACGGCGGCACTGACCGACGCGTTCGGTCGTCCCCTGCGCGACCTGCGCCTCTCGCTCACCGACCGATGCAACCTGCGCTGCCGCTACTGCATGCCCCGCGAGGTCTTCGGACCCGATCACGCCTTCCTCGAGCGCGATGAGCTGCTCACCTTCGAGGAGCTCGATCGCGTCGTCCGCGTGTTCGTCGGGCTCGGGGTCGTCAAGCTCCGGCTCACCGGTGGCGAACCGCTGCTCCGCAAGGACGTCCCCGACCTCGTCGCGCGGCTGAACGCCATCGAGGGCATCGAGGACGTCGCGCTCACGACGAACGGCGTGCTCCTGCCCCAGTTCGCCGGGGCGCTCGCCGCGGCTGGGCCGCTGCGCGTCACGGTCAGCCTCGACTCGCTCGACGATGCCACCTTCCGTGCGCTCGCGGACACGCCCCTGCCGGTGTCGTCCGTCCTCGACGGCATCGACGCCGCGATCGAGGCCGGGCTGACCCCGATCAAGGTCAACGCCGTGCTGCAGCGCGGGGTGAACGACGGCGAGGTCGAGGCGCTCGCCGGATGGGCGCGCGAGCGGGGCGTGACCCTGCGCTTCATCGAGTTCATGGACGTCGGCACGACCAACGGCTGGCTGCGCGAGCGGGTCGTGCCAGCGGCGGAGGTCGTCGCCCGCATCGGTGCGCGCTGGCCGATCGAACCGCTCGATCCCGTGCGACCCGGTGAGGTCGCGGAGCGCCACCGCTACCTCGACGGGGCCGGCGAGGTCGGGGTCATCGCCTCGGTCACGCGCCCGTTCTGCGGCACCTGCACGCGTGCGCGGCTCTCGGCCGTAGGGGAGCTGTTCACCTGCCTGTTCGGCGCGACCGGCCACGACCTGCGCGCCCCACTGCGCGACGGCGCGGACGACGCCGCGCTCGCGGAGGCCATCACCGCCGTCTGGCGTCGGCGCGAGGATCGTGCCTCCGAACTGCGCGCCGAGGCAGGGCTCACCGGGCCGCGCGTCGAGATGTCGTACATCGGCGGCTGAGGGCCCCTCGGCGGCCTCGGGTCCGTCCGGGGCGCGATCCGCCCGACCGGTCCCTGTTCGCGCCGCGCACGCGCGTGCGCGCCCGCCCCGGTCCCGGGTGCGGGCGCGGCGGGGGTGTCTAGGGTCGCGGCTGGCACCGCCGGCCCTTGGGTCGCGCGGTGCCCGGTCCGCACCGGGTGGTCGGGAGCCCACCCACGTGGATGCGGGGCCGTGGCGCCGGCGGCGTCCGGGAACGTCCCGGTGCGATCGCGGTCCGCGCTGGTGCGACGTCTGCGTCGCCCCGTGAGGCCGCCGCACCACCCGGGCCCGCCGGCGTCCGTCCGCCCCGTTCCTCGGCGTCCGCGC
>JBEAQO010000134.1:0-4482 GCA_041163825.1 Actinomycetota bacterium
GAGCGGGCGAGCCCGAAGGGCACGAGCACGTAGCCGGCCTGCGCGACCGAGGAGTAGGCGAGCAGGCGGACCAGGTCGCGCTGCTGGAGCGCGATGAGGTTGCCGACGGTCATCGTCACGATGGCGAGCACACCGAGCACCGGGGCCCAGACCTCGGCGAGCGGCTCGAAGGCGACGAATGCGACCACGGCGAGCCCCGCGAAGCCGGCGGCCTTGGAGGCGACGGCGAGCATCGCCGCGACGGGCATCGGCGCGCCCGCGTAGGTGTCCGGCGCCCAGAAGTGGAACGGCACGGCCGAGACCTTGAAGGCGAACCCGACGATGACGAGCATCGTCGCCGCGAGCAGCAGCGGGTCGGGGGTCGCGCTCGCCGCGAGCGCCGCCGCGATCGCCCCGACCGAGGTCGAGCCGGTGTAGCCGTAGACGAGCGACATGCCGAAGAGCATGATGGCGACCGAGAGCACGCCGATGAGGAAGAACTTGACCGCGGCCTCCGACGAGTAGCGGTCGCGCTTGCGCATCCCGGCCATCACGAAGGCGGGGATGGAGATGGTCTCGAGCGCGACGAACATCAGCAGCAGGTCGCGCGAGGAGGGCATCAGGAGCATGCCGATGAACGAGGTCAGGAGCAGGAAGTAGTACTCGCCCTGGAAGTAGCGGCCCTCGGCGAAGAAGCGCCAGCTGATGCCGAGCACCGCGAGTAGGGTCAGGAGCAGGACGACCTTGAACACGGTCGCGAAGCCGTCCACCACGAAGGCCCCGCCGAAGGTCACGCGCTCGTCGCCCCAGCGACCGACCGCGAACACGAGCGCGACGACGGTCCCGATGGCGGCGACGGGGTTGACGAGCTGCTTCGCCGGTCCGCGCAGCGCGAGGTCGACCGCGAGGACGACCAGCGCGGTCACCGCGAGCGCGATCTCCGGCGCGATGGCCAGGAAGTCGATGCCCATGCCGCTCGTGTCCTCTCCTCGTCGGGCCGGCCGGCCCGCCGATGCCCGGTCCTCGCCGGATCAGCCGCCGATGAAGCGGACGATGTTCGTCACGGCCGCGTCCTGGATGCCGAACACCAGGCGCGGGAAGACCCCGAGCGCGAGGATCAGCAGCAGCAGCGGCGTCCACGCCACCCACTCGATGCGCAGCACGTCGTCGAGCGGCTCCCCGGCCCAGCGTTCGGCGGGCCGGCCGAGGTTGACGCGCTGGAGCAGCCACAGGAAGTAGCCGGCGGTGAGCACCGTCCCGATGGCGGCGACCACCACGAGCCCGAGGTAGAGCCCGCGGTAGGACTCCATCAGCCCCATGCCCGGGCGGATGGCGGCCCACATGGCGGTGAACTCGCCCCAGAACCCGGCGAGGCCCGGCAGCCCCAGCGAGGCGACCGAGACGTAGGTCAGCAGCACGCCGTAGCGCGGCAGCTTCATCAGCATGCCGCCGCCGATGACCGAGATCTCGCGCGTGTGGTAGCGCTCGTGCATCGATCCGGCGAGGAAGAACAGCATGCCGGTGATGATGCCGTGCGCGATGTTGCCGAACAGCGCCGCCTGGATGCCGGCCTCGTTCATCGCCGCGATGCCGAGCATCACGAAGCCCATGTGGCCGACCGACGAGAACGCGATGAGGCGCTTGACGTCGGTCTGCGCGAGGCAGCACAGCGAGCCGTAGATGATGCCGATGACCGCGAGCACACCGATCCACGGTGCGAACACGATCGCACCCTCGGGAAGGATCGGCAGCGCGATCCGGATGAAGCCGTAGGTACCCATCTTCAGCAGCACGCCGGCCAGCAGCACCGAGCCGACCGTGGGCGCCTCGGTGTGCGCGTCCGGGAGCCAGGTGTGGAACGGCCACATCGGCACCTTGATGGCGAAGCCGAGGAAGATGCCGAGGAACGCCCAGGTCTGGAAGGTCCGGCTGCCGATCCCCGCGCCCTGGGAGAGCGCGATGATGTCCCAGGTGGTCGCGCCGTTCTGGAAGTAGATGGCCAGGAAGGCGACCAGCATGAAGACGGACCCGAACAGCGTGTAGAGGAAGAACTTGACGCTGGCGTAGTCACGGCGCGGACCGCCCCACATCCCGATCATGAAGAACATCGGGACGAGCACGAGCTCCCAGAAGATGAAGAACAGCACGAGGTCGAAGGCGACGAACGTCCCGGCCATGCCCGTCTGGAGCAGCAGCATCAGCGCGAGGAACGCCTTCGGCTTGCCCGGCTCGGGCAGGTGCTTGAGGGTGTAGATCGCGCAGAGGAACGTCAGCAGGTAGGTCAGGAAGAACAGCGGCAGCGAGATGCCGTCGAGCGCGATGTGGAAGCGCGCGCTGATGGCGTCGATCCAGGCGACGTCGGTGACGAACTGGAGCGTCCCGGCATCGCCGTGGTCGAACGCGAACGTGATGGCCGTGACGAGGGCGAAGGCCACACCGGTGATCACGACGGCGGCGCGCCGGACCCCGCGGTCGTTGCCGGCGGGCATCAGCGCGAGCGCGCCCGCCCCGACCAGCGGCAGGAAGAGCGCCAGCACGAGCGCCCATCCGGCGATCATCGGGTCCATCGTCGCCTCCTCCACCCCGCCGGGACGCCTCGCCCCGGACGGTCCGACCACCGGGCGGTGGTCGGCCCTGCACTCACCTCGACAGCGCGAACACCAGCACCAGCACGACGACCGCGGCGACGATCGCCCCGGCGTAGCGCTGGACGTCGCCCGACTGCATCCGTCGCAGCCGCTCGCTCCACCACGCGGCGCTGAACGCCGCGCCGTTGATGCCGCCGTCGATGACCCCCTGATCGACGACGTCGTAGGTCACCCCGGCGGCGCGGACCGTTCCCCGCCCCGCCCCCGCAACGAGGCCATCGATCAGGCTGTTGCTGGTCCAGGTCGCGAACGCCGAGAGCCGATCGCGGACCGGGACCACGATGTAGCGGTACCCGAAGGTGTCGAACCCGTACTTCGCCACGAGCGCCCGGGTCACCGGCCCCATCCGCAGCATCGGATCGCGCTCGGGCATCCCCTTCCCGTAGGCCCGCCAGGCCAGCACGACGGCGGCCGTGAACGAGACCAGCACGATCGCGAGCAGGTCGAGGTGCCAGGTCGGCGGCCCGTGCAGGATCCCCGCGCCCTTCGCCTCCGCGGCGAGCACGCCGAGTCCTGCAGCGGAGGACTCGAGGAAGGGGTAGGTCGCCTCCTCGATGACCGGGGTCGCCGTCCAGGTCTCGAAGTTCGGCGCCTCCTGCAGGAAGGGCGAACCGAGGTAGCCCGACGCGATGGAGAGCACCGCGAGCACGTAGAGCGGGACGAGGATCGCGCGACCCGACTCGTGCGGGTGGTGGTGCCCACGGTGCTCCCCGAAGAAGATCAGGAACACCGCGCGCGCCATGTAGAACGTCGTGACGAACGCCGCGGCGAGCCCGACCCAGTAGACGAGGGTCCCGGTCACGAAGCCCTGCGCGGCCCAGTACTGGCCGGAGATGAGGATCTCGTCCTTCGAGAAGAACCCGGCGGTGAGCGGGAAGCCGGCCAGCGCGAGCGAGCCGATGACGAAGGTCCGGAAGGTGTGGGGCATCGCCCGGCGCATCCCGCCCATGTCTGACATGTCGTTGGAGTGCACGGCATGGATGAGCGAGCCCGAGCCGAGGAAGAGCAGCGCCTTGAAGAACCCGTGCGTGAAGAGGTGGAACACCGCCGCGGTGTAGCCGCCGACCCCGAGCGCGGCCATCATGTACCCGAGCTGGGAGATGGTCGAGTAGGCGAGCACCTTCTTGATGTCGTCCTGGACCAGCGCGAGGAGCCCGCCGAAGAACAGCGTGATGACGCCCACGACGGCGACGACGCCCATGACGGTCGCCGACTGCGCCATCACCGGGAAGAGCCGCGCGAGCAGGAAGATGCCGGCGGTGACCATCGTCGCGGCGTGGATGAGCGCGGAGACCGGGGTCGGGCCGGCCATCGCGTCGGGCAGCCAGACGTGGAGCGGCATCTGTCCGGACTTCGAGACGCAGCCGAGCAGGATCAGCAGCATCCCGAGCACGATCGTCCCGGTGGAGAGCTGCCCGGCGACGGCGGCGTCGATGGTCGCGCCGATGTTGAACGGGCTCGCGTCCCCGCCGATGCCCATCATCCCGGCCGAGAGCACGATGACGCCGACGATGAGCCCGACGTCACCGAACTTCGTCGTCAGGAACGCCTTGTTCGCGGCGTCCTGGTTCGACTTGTCCTCCCAGTAGAAGCCGATGAGCAGGAAGGAGCACAGCCCGACGAGCTCCCAGCCGATGACCGCCTGGAGGGTGTTGTTCGAGATGACGAGCAGCAGCATCGAGAAGGTGAACAGGCTCAGCATCGCGTAGTAGTAGGTGAAGCGAGGCTCGCCCTTCATGTACTCGGTCGAGTAGACGTGCACCATCAGCGACACGAGCGTGACCAGCAGGAACATCATCGCGGTCAGGCCGTCGACGAGCATCCCGAGCTCGAGCACGACGCCGCCACCGACCGG
>JBEAQO010000135.1:0-11339 GCA_041163825.1 Actinomycetota bacterium
ACGCGCACCGTCTCCGGTTCCTCGGGGCCGGTCGAGACCCAGATGGTGACGGTGCTGCCGACCCCGACCTGCGTACCGGCCTCGGGGTCCTGCCGGACGACGAAGCCCTCGGCGACGACCGCGCTCGACTCGCGCTCCACGCGGACCTCGAGGCCCTGGTCCTGGAGCCGGGAGACGGCATCCTCCTCGCTGCGGTTGGTCACGGCGCGGACGGCGACGAGCTCCTCGCCCTCGGAGACGACGTAGTCGATCCGGGTGCCGGTCGGGACGGTGGTCTCCGCCGGCGGGTCGGTCGAGACGATCGAGCCCGGTGCCACCGCGGCATCGAAGCCGCGGCTGCGCGTCCCCGGTTCGAGTCCACGCGCGCGCAGGAGCCCGATCGCGTCGGCCTCGGCGACCCCACGCAGGTCCGGCACGACCACCTCATCGAGCCCGACCGCGACCGTGAGCACGACCGCCGAGCCCTCGGGCGCGAGCGCGCCCGCGTTCGGGCTCTGCGCGAGGACGATCCCGGGCTCGGCCTCATCGGTGGGACGATCGACGCGCTCGTGGGTGAACCCGCGGGTGGCGAGCACCTGGATGGCGTCCTCGAGCCGCTGGTCGACGACGTCGGGGACCTCGACCTCGACCGGTTCGTCGCCGGACAACCGTCCGAACGCCCACACGATGGCGACGATCGCGAGGACGCTCAGCGCAGCGAACGTCACGTAGGCGAGCGTGCGGGTCCTGCGGTCCTGGACCTCCGTGCGCATCGGGACCGTCCGGCGCGTGACGGGGCCGGAGAGGATCGCGGTCCCGCTGTCGTCGAGCACCGGGGGCGCTTCGACGGCGCGACCCGCGCGTGCCTGCTGCAGGTCGTGGCGCATGGCTTCGGCGTCCTGGTAGCGGTTCGCCGGGTTCTTCGCCAGCGCGCGCATCGCGATCGCCTCCGCCGCGGGGGACACGGACGGCTCGAGGGTGCGCGGTGGGCGGGGCGACTGCTGGACGTGCTGGTAGGCGACGGTGACCGGGGAGTCGCCGGTGAAGGGCGTGACGCCCGTGAGCGCCTCGTAGAGCACGACGCCGAGCGAGTAGAGGTCGCTGCGAGCGTCGACCTCGAGCCCCTGCGCCTGCTCCGGGGAGAGGTAGGCCGCGGTCCCGAGCACGGACGCGGTCCGGGTGACCGTCTCCTTGTCGACCGTGCGCGCGATGCCGAAGTCGGTGACCTTGACCGTCCCGTCGTCGGCGATGAGGATGTTCCCGGGCTTGACGTCACGGTGCACGAGGCCCTGGGCGTGCGCGTAGGCGAGGGCGCTGCAGACGTCAGCGACGATCTCGAGCGCACGATCCTCGGTCAGCCCGCCGGCCGAGATGACCTGCTGCAGGCTGCGACCGCGCACCAGCTCCATCACGATGAAGGGCTGGCCGTCGTCCGAGCCGGTGTCGAAGACGACCACGAGGTTGGGGTGGTTCAGCCGCGCGACGTGGCGGGCCTCGTCATCGAAGCGGCGGGTGAAGGTCGCGTCGTCGAGGTAGCGCTCGAGCAGGATCTTGACGGCGACCTCGCGCCCGAGCACGCGGTCATGCGCGGCATGGACCTCGGCCATCCCGCCGCGCCCGATCATGCGCCGGAGCTCGTAACGGCCGGCGAGGACGCGCCCCTCGCTCACGCTCGGCCTCCTCGCGGTGCGGGCACGTCGGGGACCCCTCGATGCCGCCGTGCGAACGAGGCTAGCAACGTGGACCCTCCGGCCCTCCGGCCGCCGGTCATCGTCCGAGCGCCGCGAGCAGTACCTCACGGGCGATGGGTGCGGCGACCCGTCCCCCGGTCGCGTCGTCCCCGACCACGTCGGGAACGACGACGGCGATGGCGTAGCGATCGTCAGCGAAGCCGACGAACCACGCGACGTCGGCCCCGCCACCGGTCTGCGCCGTCCCGGTCTTGCCGCCGACGACGACCCCGTCGATCGCGGCGCGCCGACCGGTGCCGGACTCGACCGCGTCGATCATCATCGTGCGCAGCAGGCGCGCGGTCCGTTCCGAGACCGCCCGGCCGCGCGGCGCCTGACCGGTCCAGCGCGAGGTGACCGGACCGCGGACGAGCCGACCGTCGGGGTCCCGCACCTGCTCGATGACGTGGGGCCGCAGGAGCTCGCCGTCATCGACGATGGTGGCAGCGACGAGGGCCATCTGCATGGCGGTCGCGCGAACGTCGCGCTGACCGATGGCGCTCTGGGCGAGCGAGGGCTCGTCCAGGTCGGCCGGGAACACGCTCGGAGCGACCGTGAGCTCGTAGGGGATGCGGGCGTTGAACCCGAAGCGCTCCGCCTGGGTCCGCACGACGTCCTCACCGAGCTCGACGCCCAGCCGCGCGAACACCGTGTTGCACGAGACGCGGAACGCGCTCGCGAGGTCGATGACCTCGCCGTCCGCGCACAGCCCGCCCCCGAAGTTGCCGATGTCGGCGGTCGTCAGGGGGACGTCGTAGACGCGCTCGTCGGGGAACTCGGCCTCCGGCTCGATGCCGCGCTCGAGCGCCGCTGCGGCGATGACGAGCTTGAAGGTCGAGCCCGGCGGGTAGAGCTCGCGCGTGGCCCGATCGACGAGGGGCCGGTCCGGATCATCGGTCAGCGTCGCCCATGCGGCGTCGATGGTCGCACGGTCGTGGCTCGAGAGGGGCCCCGGATCGAGGCTGGGCTCGGCGTAGCTCGCGACGACCCCGCCCGTGCGCACGTCGAGGACGACGACCGCACCCTCCCGCCCCGCGAGGGCGCGCCGCGCCGCTGCCTGCGTGCGTCCGGAGACCGTCAGGAGGACCGCGTCGCCCGGTCGGTCGCTCTGCCCCAGCAGCGACTCGAGGTTCTGTGCGATGACCTCCGAGGGCCGTCCGGTGAGGTCGTCGTTGGCAGCGGCCTCGAGCCCCGAGCGTCCGAGGACGTGCGAGTAGTAGCCCGTGAGATGGGCGTAGAGCGGACCATCGGCGTAGGTCCGGAGGTAGCGGAACTCGCCCTCGGTCGGGACCGACGCGGCGATGGCGGCCTCGTCGACGACGATCGGGCCGCGCTCGATCGCGTACTCCCGGATGATGAGTCGACGGTTCGCGGGATGGTTCGTGTACTCGTCCGCATCGACCAACGTGATGAGGTTGAGGTTCACGAACAGCAGGCCGAAGAGCACCATCACGACCTGCGCGAGCCTGCGCACCTGCCGGCTCATCGGGTCGCGCCACGGTCGTGGTCGCCGGGCCCGGGCTGGCGCTCCCGGCCACCGCCGTCGTCGCGCGCGAGCGCGACGCGGCGTGCGAACCAGCTCGGCGCGTCCATGTCGCGGCCGCGTGCCGCGCCGCGGGACTCGTCACTGATGCGCAGCAGCAGCGCGATGATGATGTGGTTCGCGAGCAGTGAGGAACCCCCGTAGGAGACGAAGGGCAGGGTGATCCCGGTCAGCGGCACGATTCGGGTGAGTCCACCGACGATCACGAACGTCTGGATCGCCAACGTGAAGGCGAGCCCCGTCGCGAGCAGGGTCCCGAACTCGTCGCGCGCCGTCATCGCGATGCGCAGTCCACGAACCACGAGGAGCAGGTAGGCGACGAGCAGCGCGGTCGCGCCGAGCAGCCCGAGCTCCTCGCCGGCGACGACGAGGATCGCGTCGGTCGCGACGAAGGGGACGTCCTGCGGGCGTCCGAGCCCGAGCCCCGTCCCGGTCAGGCCACCCGTCGCGAGCGCGAAGATGCTCTGGGCGATCTGGTAGCCGGCGCCGCTGACGTCGGCCCAGGGGTCGAGCCAGATGGCCACCCGCGTCTGCACGTGGTCGAAGGCACGGTGCACGAGGGTGGCGCCGGCACCGAACGCCCCCAGCCCGAGCACGGGGTAGGCGACCCGTCCGGTCGCGACGTAGAGCATCGCGATGAAGGTCATGAAGAAGAGCAGCGCCGAGCCGAGGTCCCGGAGCCCCGCGAGGATCGCGAGCGCGGCTCCCGCGGCCAGCAGCACCGGGGCGAGGTGCCGTGGCGCCGGGATGAGCAGCGGGCCGACGCGCTGGGTGGCGACGGACAGGAGGGACCGGTTGCGCTCGAGGTAGCCGGCGAGGAAGAGCACCATCGTGATCTTGGCGAGCTCGCCCGGCTGGAAGCGCATCCCTCCGAGGTCGATCCAGAGCCGCGCGCCGTTGATCACGCCGGCGGTGAGCCCCGGGACGAGCGGCGCGAGCAGCAGGAGGATGGTCGCGAGGCCCATCGAGTAGGGGAGCCGCCCGAGTGCTCCGACGCGTCGGACGAAGAGCAGCGTGAGGATCAGCGCTCCGACCGAGAGCGTCGTCCAGCCGGTCTGGGCCGCAGCGAGGCTGGAACCCGCGGCGAGGTCCACGCGGCGGACCAGGACCAGCCCGAACCCGTTGAGCAGGAGCGCGAGCGGGAGCAGGACCGGGTCCGCGTCCGGTGCCGCGGCCCGGACCGCGAGGTGCGCGACCGTCGCGATCACGGCGAGGCTGACCGCGGTCGCGGTGACCGTCGGGGAGAGGTCCGGCGACACCGACCAGCCGAGGATGGCGAGCCCGGCGATGGGGAGCGCGATGGCGCCGACGAGCAGCGACGCCTCGCGGGAGCGCACGGACCCGGCCGTGGGACCGTTCCGCTCCGCGACGGGGGCGCTCATGGCGAGGCGTCCGCGGCATCCTCGGTGCGTTCGCTGCGTGGCGTGGACTCGACCATGCGGCGCGCGTCCGTGAGGTCGACCGCCGGACGACCCGCCTCGTAGGCCGGGCGCACGTACTCCGGGATGTCCTCGAGCAGGACACCCGTGCGCTCGCGCACCCTCGAGAGCGGGATGGGGCCGAGGTCGAAGGTGACCCCGCTGAAGATGACGAGCTCTCCCTCGTCGACGCCGACGTAGAAGGAACGTTCCAGCAGGAATCGGGTCCCGCCGAGGACGAGCCCGAGGAGCAGGGCGACCGAGAACACGATGCCGACCGTCCGTCCGACGAGACGTCCGGCCCGCAGGCGACCGACCGGGACGGCCCCGCCGGGCGCGACGCTGCCGGTCAGCCGACGTCCGCGCTCACGGGTGGCGAGGATGCCGCCCGCACCGAGCTTGACGTAGTCGCGTGCCCAGGCGGCGTCCTCGCGCGGGGCGTCGCGCGTGTCGATGACGATGGTGCCGCGTCGCTGCACCGGTGGGGCATCGGGGTCGTCGACGGCCAGGAGCACGGCGGTGATGTTGTCGGGCCCGCCACCGGCGTTCGCGAGGGCCAGCAGCCGCTCGACGCTCGAGGCCAGGTCCTCGGCCTCCGCGTCGGCGAGCGCGCGCCCGAGCGTCCCGTCGTCGACCACGCCGGAGAGCCCGTCGGAGCACAGCAGGAGGCGGTCGCCGTGGGCGAGGTCGACGGTCAGCACGTCGACGTCGACCTCGGGTGCGACGCCGATCGCGCGGGTGATGACGGAGCGATGCGGATGGACCTCGGCCTCCGCGGCGGTGATGCGACCCTCGTCGATCAGCCCCTGCACGAGCGTGTGGTCGTCGGTCAGCTGGGTGAAGCGCTCACCGCGGAGCAGGTAGGCACGGGAGTCGCCGACGTGCGCGATGTGCAGCCGGCGTCCGTCGAGCAGCGCGGCGGTCAGCGTCGTGCCCATGCCCGCGTAGTCGGCGTCCTCCTGCGCCTTGGCGACGACGAGGCGGTTGGCGGCGACGACCGCGTCGCGCAGGGCGTCCGAGGCCTCACCGGAGGTCGCGAACGTGCGCTCGTCGAGCGCCGCCACCGGCTCGAGCGCGGTCTCGGAGGCGACCTCACCGGCGAGGTGTCCTCCCATCCCGTCCGCGACCGCGAACACGGAGCGTCCGACGAACAGGGCGTCCTCGTTGCCCTCGCGCAGCATGCCGACGTGCGTCCCTCCGGTCGCGAGGATGCGGGTCATCGCCGGACCTCGATCCTGGTCTTGCCCACCTGGAGCCGGTCCCCGACCGCGATCGGCGTCTGGCGGGTCACCTTCGCATCGTTCACGAAGGTGCCGTTCGTCGACCCGAGGTCGCGGACCGCCCAGCCGTCCCCGTCCGGCAGCACCTCGGCGTGCTCGTCGGAGACGTAGACATCGTCGAGCACGAGCGTCGCACCACCCGCACGACCGAGCACCAGACCGCGGCCCTCGAGCGCGATCACACGAGCGTCCCCGTCGGGGGAGTGCAGCACGAGCTCCCGTGGGACGCGCCGGGAACGGCGCCCGCCACGGTCCGCGTCCGCGACGCGCACGCGCGGCGGTGCGCTGCGGCGTGCGCCACCGTTGAGGTCGAGCAGGATGGCCCGGACGGCACGCGCGAGGAAGACGTAGAGCGCGAGGAGCAGCGCCAGCTTGAGCAGCGTGAGGACGGGGACCGGCACCTCAGCCGTCCACCATCTCCGCGACGACGTCACCGAACTCGATCCGGTCCCCCCGACCGAGCGGCTGCTCCGAGGTGCGGAGCCCGTTGACGCGCACCCCGTTGGTCGAGCCGAGGTCGACCACCCACCAGGTGTCGCCCCGGAGGACCAGCGCGGCGTGCTGCCTCGACACCGTCGAGTCCGACAGCACGAGGTCGGAGGTGGGGTCACGCCCGATGGTCAGGCGCGCGCCGACGAGCGCGACCCGTCGGTCGAGGTCCTCCCCGGAGCGCACGACGAGCGCGCGCGTCGCGAGCGGCGCGGCGGAGACGACCTGTGTCCGATCGATGCCGCCCTCGGGTGCGGGTGCCTCGGGAGCACCGGGTGCGAGCGGTGCGGCGGGCATCGCGGCGGCGTGCGCCGCACCGATCGCCTCGTAGGCGTCCGGGCGGCGAGGCTCGGCGCCGTGGACGTCGTCGGGCCCATCGACCGCGGGGCGGCCGATGCCGCTGCGGCCGGGGACGACCGCCTCGACCCGACCGGCGAGCCGGAAACGACCCAGCGGCACGTCGGGATCGACCATCACGCGGACCTTCACCGGCCCACGCAGGAGCCAGCCCCGTTCGGCCGACGTGCGGGCGACGACCTCGGCGAGCTCACGAGGCAGCGAGTCGCCGTAGCCGGCGAGGCGCTCGTGGTCCTTGGTGCCCACCGCGATGCGGAACACGTTGGGGACGACGACCCCGTCCGCCGCGACGCGCTGCTCGTCCTTCGCGTAGCGCTGCAGCGCCTTGGCGAGCTCGACGGGCTGGATCCCGGAGCGGAAGAGGCGCGCGAAGAAGCCCTCGACCGCGCCCTCGAGGCGCCGTTCGAAGTCCTGGAGGACGCCCATCGCGAGCCCGTCCGCTCGTCGGTGACGACCGCTCCACCGGTGCGCCCGGATTGCGCCCGGCCGCGGCGTCGCGCGTGCCGCGAGCCTACCGACGGGGCCCCTGCGGCCCCCTGTCCGGACGCCCCGTCAGCGGACACGCCCCCGTCGCCGCGGACGCCTGATCGCCGGGAGGGGGCGCTGTTGGCGCTGGTACGCTGGGGAGGTTCGCACCCCGGGCGGGTGGCGGAATTGGCAGACGCGCACGGTTCAGGTCCGTGTGTCCGTGAGGACATGGGGGTTCAAGTCCCCCCTCGCCCACCCGATCGGCCTCCTCCTTCGGGCCGTACAGGCGCTCCCATGACGTCCTCCCTCGTCCTCCGCGTGCGCTCGGTCCGCGCCCGTGCGTCCGCGCTCCTGGTCGTGACCGGGCTCCTGCTCGCGGTCGCGGCCGTCCTGCTCCCACCGTCGGCCGATGCCGCGCCCGTGGTCCTGGCAGCGGCGAACGACCGCGGCAACGGCGGTGGTAACGGCAACGGCAACGGCAACGGCAACGGCAACGACGGCAACGGCAACGGCAACGGCAACGGGAACGGAGGGGACCGGGGCAACGGCGACGATGGCGGGCGGGACGACGATGCCGGCGGTCCGCCGAGCGGGCGCGGCGGCGGTCGGGGCGCCCCGGACGACGCCGAGGACGGCGAGGCCCGCACGACCGGCAGGGACCGCGTGAAGGAGCCTCCGACGCTGCCCGAGCAGGCCTCCGAGACGGCCAAGCAGGTGGTCGCGCTCGTCTTCGAGCGCAACGCCGCCATCCGGGCCCTCGTCGACCAGTGGCGCGAACTCGTCCGCGCCGGCCTCGTCGAGGACGTCGAGGACGACCCCGACGGTGTCGATGACGACACCGAGCCCGACCCGGACGCGCCCATCGACGAGGCGCAGCCGGGTGACGTCATCGTCGACCCCGACCAGCTGACGATCTCGACGCGCGAGGAGTTCGAGGCGGCGTTCCGCGCCATCATGGACGAGTTCCGCGCCGCGATGGACCTCATCGCCCGCGTCGACGACGGCGATGACGACGACGGCACCGAGGACGACGGCACCGAGGACGACGGCACCGAGGGCGACGACAGCACCGAGGGTGACGGGTCCGAGGACGAGCCGATCGAGGACGAGGGGGCCGAGGAGCCGGTGGCGCCGTGACGCTGCGCCGTTCCCGAGCGTTCGCCGGGGCCCTCCTGCTGACGACCGCCCTGGCCGCCTGCACCTCGGAGCCGACCACCGACGTGTCCTCGTCCTCCGCCCCGCCCGCCGAGGTCGCCGCAGCACCGACCGCACGGGACGTCGTCGGTGACCTCGGGGACGCGGCGTCCGGCGTCGCGGCGGCGCTCGCCGAGGCCGACCTTGCCGATGCGGCCTGGCGTGCCGGGGTCGCGGAGGCGACCGCCGTGTTCGTCGACATCGAGGCCGAGGCGGCGGCGATCGAGGACCCCGACGCCGGTGCGGACGTCGTCACCGAGGTCCAGCGCATCGCGGGCGACTATGCCGCGGCGGCGCGCGCGCTCGACCGTGGCGTCGCGACCGGGAACCTCTCGATGATCGAACGCTCGGCGGAGGCGTTCGCGGACGCAGCGGCCGCTCTCGGAGCCATCGAGTCCGAGCTCCCCTGAGTCGGCCGCGTCGTGGGCCATGTCCTCGGGGCGGGCCTCACCCGCCGGGTGCGCTGCGGATCGCGACCGCGATCCCGAGGTCCGCGCGGAGACGTCCCTCGAGGTCGGTGGCGTCGCGCGCCAGCCGTTCGACGCCACCGGCCGTGTCCCGGACGGTGATCTCGAGCAGCTCGCCGGATCGGCGCAGCGCGACGACCTCGGCCTCCCCGTCGGCGGAGAGCATCACGGCGAGGCGCAGGACGCCGAGGAGGCGGCGTGCCAGGGCACGGTCGTCGAGGTCGAGGCTCGCGAAGGGGGGGTAGCGGCCCGACACCCCGCGCGAGGGGAGGAAGCGGACGATGGAGAGGACGATCGCGAGCTCGCGCGGTGAGAACCCCCGCAGCTCGGCCTGCTCGATGACGTAGGCACCGTGCTCGTGCTGCCGTCGGAGCGGCAGGATCGACCCGATGTCGTGGAGCTGCGCGGCGGCGTCGAGCAGGCCCTGTGCCCCCTCGTCCTCCCCCTCGGAGAGGGCCCGGTCGATCCGTCGCGCGAGCCGGGCCAGACGGAGCCCGTCGCGCTCGTCGAGTCGGCTCGCACGGACCAGCCGGCCCACCTCGTGGGATCGGCGCGCATCGCCGGGGATCGCGCGGAGGTCACCGAAGCGGTCGAGCAGCACCCCCTCGCGCAGACCCCAGTCGCTCACGACCGCATGTCGCACGCCGAGGGCGTGCAGCGTCCGCACGAGCACGAGCCCGGCGATGTGGAGGTGGTCGGCCCGCCGGGAGCTGACGCCCTCGAGCCGCGTCCGCTCTGCGGTCGTGGCGGCGAGGAGCTCGGCCGTCGCCGCCTCCAGCTCGTCGAGGTCGAGGGGTGCCAGGTTCACGCTCGCCGGCAGCCACCGGTCCGCGCGCGCCGCGAGGTGGCGCGCCATGGCGCGCACCGTCCCGCCGACGGCGACGACGCGCTCCGTCGCGTGGTGCTGCAGGGCCGGCAGCGCGCCGGCCAGCTCGCCGTCGAGACGCGCGATCAGCCCGTCGAGCTCCTCGGGGTCGGGAGGATCGCCCTCGACGGTCGCGGCGAGTCGGCTCGCGCCGAGGAGGACCGACGTGCTCGCGTCGATGCGCGTCCCCGAGCCGACGGCGAGCTCGAGCGAGCCCCCGCCGAGGTCGAGGACGAGGAGGGGTCGGTCATCGGCGAGGACGGCCGCGCGCGCACCGAGGTGGGCGAGGCGAGCCTCCTCGTGTCCGTGCAGGACGGTCGGGGGACGACCGATGAGCTCCGTCAGGCGCTCGAGCAGCTCGGCGGCCTCCGGCTCGCGCAGCGCGGCGGTCGCGACGACCACGACCTCCTCCGCACCTGCCCGGCGTGCCAGCCGGAGGTGGCGGTCGACGGTCGCGGCCGCGAGCTCGACGGTCGCCGCGTCGAGCTCGCCGCGCCGGACGAGCGTCCGGCCGAGGTGGCGCATCTCGCGGGCGCGCGCCACCGTGTCGACGTGCGGACCCTCGACGTCCGCGACGAGGACGTGGAAGGAGTTGCTGCCGAGGTCGAGCACCGCCGCGCGCGTCGGGGTCGGGGCGCTCATGGTGCGGGACGGGCGATCCGGGCGCGCGCTCGAGCGCGCAACGTGAGCTGCGCGTCGATGCCGAGCTCCGGTGCCACGCGTCGCCAGCGCGCGTCCTCGCCGAGCTCCCACGCGAGCAGGTCATCGCTCCACGCGACCTCGAGGATCTCGTGGAGGCGGGCGATCAGCGCCGGGTCGTCGATCGGCACGAGCGCCTCGACGCGCCGGTCGAGGTTGCGCGGCATGAGATCGCCGGAGCCGATGAGCCATTCGTGACCGCGCGCATCGCTCCCGAAGCGGTAGATGCGGGAGTGCTCGAGATGGCGACCGACCAGCGAACGCACGGTGATCCGCTCCGAGCGGCCCCGGACCCCGGGACGCAGGCAGCAGATGCCGCGCACGAGCAGCCGGATCCGCGTCCCACGCGTGGATGCGTCCTCCAGGGCGGAGATGACCTCCGGATCGACCAGGGCGTTGGTCTTGAGGTCGATGCTGCCGTCCTCGGCGGCGGCCTCGCGCGCGATCGCCTCGAGGATGTGGTCGCGGAACCCGTCGGGCGCGACGACGAGGCGCCGGTAGTGGCGTGGGCGGCCGTATCCGGTGAGGACGTTGAAGAGGTCCGAGAGGTCGGCCGCGAGGTCCTCGTCGCTCGAGAGCAGACCGAGGTCCTCGTAGGTGCGTGCCGTCCGGTCGTTGTAGTTGCCCGTGCCGACGTGCAGGTAGCGCCGGACCTCGCCGTGCTCGCGCCGCACGACGAGCGCGACCTTGGTGTGGGTCTTCAGGCCGACCACCCCGTAGGCCACGTGGACCCCCGCCTCCTCGAGCGACCTCGCCCAGACGATGTTGGCCTCCTCGTCGAAGCGGGCCTTGAGCTCGACGAGCGCGACGACCTGCTTGCCGGCCCGCGCGGCATCGAGCAGGGCCCGGA
>JBEAQO010000136.1:0-6335 GCA_041163825.1 Actinomycetota bacterium
GAGGCCGTCACCGTCGTGCTCGAGGCGGGACAGGTCTCGTTCCTCTTCGGCGAGCGCCGGCTGACGTCGAGGCTGATCGAGGGCTCGTACCCCGACTACCGCTCGTTGTTCCCGGATGCGCACGAGGTCGACGTCACCATCGACCGTGCGGCCCTGACCGAGGCGCTGCAGCGCGTGTCGGTCATCGCGAGTGCCCAGACCAACACCCCGGTCGTGCTGGCGATCTCCGAGGGCGGGGTCGACGTGACCGCCTCGAACCAGGAGGCGGGCGATGCGATGGAGTCGGTGGAGGCCGCGGTCAACGGTGCGCCGTCGGAGGGCATGGAGATCGCGTTCAACCCCGTCTACCTGATCGCTGGGCTCGAGGCCGCGGGCACGGAGCGTGTGCGGCTCGAGTTGCGTGATGGGCTGCGCGCTGCCGTGATCCGCCCCGTCGGTGCCGAGGACGAGATCGATGACCTGGTCTACCTGCTCATGCCGATGCGGGTGAGCTGACCCCGTGTGGGTCAGACGGCTCGAGCTCATCGATGTGCGCTCCTACGAGCACCTCGTGCTCGAGCTCGAGCCGGGCGTCACCGTCCTGGTCGGAGCCAACGGTCAGGGCAAGACGAACCTGGTCGAGGCGCTCCAGCGCGTGGCCACCGGCGCGTCGCATCGCGTCGCCTCCGACGCCGCGCTGGTACGCATCGGTGCGGAGCACGGCATCGTCCGGGTTGCGGCCATCGACGATGACGGTCGTGAGCGAACGGTCGACCTCGAGCTCGGTGGAGGCAGGCGAGCGCGACCTCGGGTCGACGGACATCCCGTCCGACGCACGAGCGAGTCGGTCGGTGTGGTGCCCGTCGTCCTCTTCGCACCCGAGGACGTCGCCATCGTCCGGGGTGACCCCTCCGAGCGGCGACGCTTCCTCGACGACGTCCTCGCCCAACGACGGAGCACCTTCGCGTCGGCCCGCTCCGACTACGACCAGGTCCTGCGCCAACGCAACGCGCTGCTCAAGGCGCAGCGAGGAGGCGATGCGAGCGAGGACGAGCTCACCTCGTGGACCGAGCTGCTCATCGCCCACGGTGCACCCATCGTCGCGGCGCGCATCGCGGCGGTCGCAGCACTCAGCGGGCCCTTCGCCGCCGCCCACCTCGCGCTGGTCGGACGCGACGACGGGGTCGTGCTCGAGTACGCGAGCACGCTCGGGACCTTCGTCACCGATGTCGGTGCGGTGCCACCGACGGGTCCGATCGCCGCGGCGATGCGCGACGCGCTGATGGCGGTCGCGGGGGAGGAGCGACGCCGAGCCATCACCCTCGTGGGACCGCACCGCGACGACGTCGCCATCTCGCTCGCCGGGATGCCTGCGCGCACCACCGCGTCGCAGGGCGAGGCCTGGTCGCTCGCGCTCGCGCTGCGCATCGCGAGCGCAGCGCTGCTCGCCGATGTCGGACGTCGACCCGTCGCGATCCTCGACGACGTCTTCAGCGAACTCGACGCGGATCGGCGCGAGCGCGTGGCCGCCCTGTGCGAGGGGTTCGACCAGGTGCTGGTCACGGCCGCCGTCGACGCGGACGTCCCGCTGGCGGGTCACCGGATCGACGTGCACCTTCGTGACGGGGTCACGGACCTCGTCCCACGCGAGGAGGATCGATGAGCGCGGGCCGTGGCCGCGGACGTCGGGAGGAGGACGAGGTCGCCCTCCTGGCACGGCTGCGTGCACGTGCGACGCGGGAGCGCGAACGGGCCGAGGGCTCCGACGCGGCGCTCGTCGCACCCGGGGACGACGACTGGGCACTCGATGACGACGAGGATCCCGTCCGACACCGTCTGAGCGCCCCGACCCGCGTCGGCCAGCACCTCGGGCACTACCTCGAGCGACGGGGTTGGGCGGAGCGGCTCTCGGGTGCCTCCCTCTCCGGGGACTGGGAGCGGGTGGTCGGGCCCGAGCTCGCGCGCGTGAGCGAGCCCGTCCGGCTGGCTGGCGGCGTGCTGGTCATCCGTGTCGCCGATCAGGTCTGGGCGACCCAGATGCGCTACCTGCTCGGTCGCGTCCGTGATGCCGCCAACGGGGTCGTCGGCGCGAACGCGGTGCGCGAGGTCCGGTTGGTGGTGGGGCGCCTCGAGGGCGGGGCGTCGACCGGGACGGGTGGTGGTCCCGAGCCGGGGCGCACGACGTGAACGGCGGGCACACTCACGGGACGCAGGACGGGACCGTGGCTCCGATCCGGGAGCGCGGCGACCACCGTGGGGAGCGGATGACATGACACCGGTCATCAACCGATTCCTCGGGTTGCTCGCCTTGGTCGCGATCCTCGTCGCCCTGGTCGCGCTCGTCGCCATCGTGCGGCGTCGGGTCCCGGTCTGGCTCGCCGACGCGGCGCTCCCCCTCGCGACGGCCGTGGCACTCGTCGCGACCCTCGGATCCCTCTACTACTCGGAGGTCGCCGGCTATCCGCCCTGCACGCTGTGCTGGTACCAGCGCATCGCGATGTACCCCCTCGTCGTGGTCGTCGGTGTGGCCGCGCTGCGGCGCGACCGCTCCGTGTGGCTCCCCGCGACGATCCTCTCCGGAATCGGTGCGGCGGTCTCGGTCTGGCACCTCTTCATCGAGCGCAACCCGCAACTCGGTGGGGCCTGCGACCCGTCGAACCCGTGCGCCATCCTCTGGGTCCGGGAGTTCGGGTTCCTGACCATCCCCACCATGGCCCTGATCGGGTTCGTGACGATCGCGCTGCTCACCCTCGCGGCGGCGACCGCAGCGCGTACGCTCACGACCGACGATCCCGCCGGGGACGCACTCGAAGGACAGGACCGCCCGTGACCCCCCCGTCGAACCCCAAGGTCCCCGCCACGTCACGGACCACCCGACCCTCCGCCCGCGCGACTGGGGCCGGGGATGCGCGTCCGACCCGCGGTCGCATCGTGTTCGGACTGGTCGCGGTCGCCGTCATCGGCTTCGCCGCGCTCATCGCCTCGCTGTCCGTGCGCGAGGCCGGGTCGGTGCTCGATGTCTCCGACGTCGCCGGGTCGGTCGCGATCGAGGGCGACCCACTCATCCCGCTGCTCGACGAGGGGGCGGACCCCGCGCTCGGTGCGGCCGCACCGGTCGTGACGGGCCAGGACTTCGACGGCAGCGAGGTCGTGATCGGCGGCGCATCGGGACGTGGCCAGGTCATCGTGTTCCTCGCCTCGTGGTGCCCGGTGTGCGAACGCGAGTTGCCCGAGATCGTCCGCTTCGTCGACGGGGGCGGTGTGCCCGAAGGGGTCGACCTCGTCGCGGTGGCCACGGGACTCGATGCGTCGCGTCCGAACTGGCCGCCCCAGGACTGGTTCGAACGTGAGGGGTTCGAGGGCACGGTCCTTCGCGACGATGCGGTGGGGACGGTGGCCGCGACCTACGGCCTCCAGGGCACGCCCTACTGGGTCGTGCTCGACGCCAACGGCCGCGTGGTCGGACGCGTCGGCGGCTACGTCGAACCGTCGGACCTCGGGGGCCTCTTCGAACTGGCGCTCGCGGCCGGCTGAGCGGACCGCTCCGGCACGCTGCCCCGACCCGCCGCTCGGCCCACCGGGACCGGCGTGTCCGAGGGCGCGCCAGGGGCCATCATCCCCCGTCGGTCGCGATTCGCACGTCCTCGTCGCCGCTGAGCCGTTCCCCCCCTCCTCGGGCACCCCCCCAGCAGCGAGGGGGTCCGGTCGTCCACAGGTCATCAGGGGCCCGTCCTGCGCGTTCCGGGCTCTGGTACCTTCGATGCGAAGCGCCCGGTCCATCGTCGCGACGCCACGGTGAGGACCGGGCATCGTCGGTCCGGACGGGGGCCCGGACGGCCCCGGGGTCGCGCTCGGGACGGGACCGGCGCCGGTCCGGGGGACCGGACGAGTGCGGGGGACCGTGGGACCCGTTCGAGCGGTCGGGGCACACGCGCACGCAGGCACGCACGACCACGAACGTCGTCGGACACGATGAGCGACGGAGAGGACCGCGGGTGGCCCGCAACGGCGATGCCGGCGCACGTTCGGACTACTCGGCCAAGGACATCACCGTCCTCGAGGGACTCGATGCCGTGCGGCGTCGGCCCGGCATGTACATCGGTTCGACCGGGCCACGTGGCCTCCACCACCTGGTGTGGGAGGTCGTCGACAACTCCGTCGACGAGGCACTCGCCGGGCGGTGCTCCGCGATCGAGGTCCGGTTGCTCGCGGACGGCGGGGTCCGGGTCTCCGACGACGGCTCGGGCATCCCCGTCGACCTCCACGAGAAGGAGGGCCGCTCGGCGCTCGAGGTCGTGCTGACCGTGCTGCACGCCGGCGGCAAGTTCGACCGGCAGGCCTACGCCGTCTCCGGCGGCCTGCACGGTGTGGGGATCTCGGTCGTCAACGCGCTCTCCGCCCGACTGATCGCCGAGGTCCGCCGGGACGGTGGGAGCTTCCGGCAGACCTACGTCCGCGGGGTGCCCGATGGACCGGTCGAACGCGTCGGTGAGGCCGCGGACACGGGGACGACCATCACGTTCTGGCCCGACCCGGACGTCTTCACGGAGACGACGGAGCTCTCGGTCGACACCATCGGGCGGCGCCTGCGCGACACGTCGTTCCTGACCGCCGGGCTCGAGCTCACCCTGGTCGACGAGCGACCCAGCGAGGGGTCCGGGCTCGACACCGGGTCCGACGGCGGGTCCGGGGCAGGGTCGGAGGATGCGCGACGACAGGTCTTCGTCGCGCCCGGTGGGCTCCGTGACTTCGTCGACCATGTCCGGACGACGCGCGGGCGGACAGGGCTGCACCCGACCATCCACTTCGAGGCGGAGGAGGTCGGACCGGAGGGGCCGCAGTCGCTCGAGGTCGCGCTGCAGTGGATCGACGACTACAACGACGCCATCCTCTCGTTCGCGAACACCATCTCCACGCACGAGGGCGGGACCCACGAGGAGGGCTTCCGAACGGCCATCACCTCGGTCATCAACCGCTGGGCCAAGGACCAGGGTCACCTGCGTTCCAAGGAGGTCGACACCCTGACCGGTGACGACCTGCGCAGCGGGCTCGTCGCGATCGTCTCCGTCAAGGTCGGCGATCCGCAGTTCGAGGGCCAGACCAAGACCAAGCTCGGCAACACCGAGGTCAAGTCCTTCGTCCAGACCGTGACCTACGCGCGGCTGGGCGAGTGGCTCGAGCAGCACCCCAACGAGGGCCGGCTGATCGTGCAGAAGGCCGAGTCCGAGGCACTCGCCCGCATCGCCGCCCGCAAGGCCCGTGACCTCACGCGCCGCAAGTCCCTGCTCGAGTCGACGTCGCTCCCGGGCAAGCTCGCCGACTGCCAGTCGCGCGACCCCGAGGAGTGCGAGCTCTACATCGTCGAGGGGGACTCGGCCGGGGGTTCGGCGAAGATGGCACGGGACCGGCGCACCCAGGCGATCCTTCCCATCCGGGGCAAGATCATCAACGTCGAGAAGGCGCGCCTGTCGAAGGTGCTGTCGAACACCGAGGTCCAGGCGCTCATCACCGCGATGGGGACGGGCTTCGCCGACGACTTCGAGGTGGCGAAGGCCCGCTACCACAAGCTCGTGCTGATGGCCGATGCCGACGTCGACGGTGCCCACATCCGCACGCTCCTGCTGACCTTCCTGTTCCGCCACATGCGGCCGCTCATCGAGGCCGGCTACGTCTACCTCGCACAACCCCCGCTCTTCCAGATCGTGCACCCCTCACGCAAGAAGGAGGTGCACTACGCCTACTCGGATGCCGAGCGCGACGCCGTGCTCGCGACCCTGCCCGACGACCGCAAGGTCGACATCCAGCGCTTCAAGGGACTGGGGGAGATGGACGCGCAGCAGCTGTGGGACACCACGATGGACCCCGATCGGCGCACCCTCAAGCAGGTCCGGATGGAGGATGCCCGGGCCGCTGACGAGATGTTCACCGTGCTGATGGGTGACGATGTCGTCGCCCGGCGTGAGTTCATCGAGGCCAACGCCAAGTACGCGACGATCGACGTCTGACGATGAGCGACGAGCTTCCCGAGCAGGGCGAGGACACCGCGACATCGGACGGGTCGGACCCCGGCGCGATGTCCGCGACCAGCGCCCAGGTGACGACGGTGACGTCCGGACGGGTCGAACCGGTCGTCATCGAGGACGAGATGCGGGCCTCGTACCTCGACTACGCGATGTCGGTCATCGTCGGTCGCGCCCTGCCGGACGTGCGAGACGGCCTCAAGCCCGTGCACCGTCGCATCCTGTTCTCGATGGACGAGACGGGCCTGCGTCCGGACCGGCCCTACCGCAAGTGCGCCTCCGCGGTCGGCGACGTGATGAAGAAGTACCACCCGCACGGGGACAGCGCGATCTACG
>JBEAQO010000137.1:0-4466 GCA_041163825.1 Actinomycetota bacterium
CACCGCGACGCATCATCGCGCTCGACGTCGACGACGATCGGCTGGCGTTCCTCCAGCGACGCTTCGCTCCGCTCGCCGAGTCGCGCGGCGTCTCGCTGGATGTCGTCGATGCCCGTGAGGACGGGGTCGTCGCGAGCCTCGTCGAGGCGGCCTCCGAGGGTCGTGGCGCGGACGACGTCGTGATGGTGGCGGCCTCGGCGGACCTCGTCCGACAGGCCGACTCGTGGCTCGCTCCGCACGGGATGCTCGTCCTCTTCGCGGGACTCAAGCGGGGCACCGAGGTACCGGTCCTGCTCGACCGGGTCCCGCTCGGTGGCGCGCAGTACACGGGGACCTCGGGTTCGACGATGGAGGACCACCGCCGTGTGGTCGCGATGGCGGCCGCCGGTGAGCTCGACCCCGTCCGGTCGCTCGCCGCCGTCGCCGGGCTGGCGGCGGTGCCGGACGGCATCGAGGCCCTGATGTCGGGTCGCTACGCCGGGAAGATCGTCATCCTGCCGCGGGCGCGTTCGCTCCCGCTCCGGTCCGTCGAGGAGCTGCTCGAGCTCGAGCCGGGGCTCCGGGAGGCGTGCGGGCCGGGGGGCGAGTGGACGCTCGCGGCGGAGGAGCTCCTCGCTGCACGGTACGGCGCGTGATCCACACGGTCACGGCGAACCCCTCGCTCGACGTCGAGTACGTCACGGCCGACCTGGTGGTCGATGCCGTGCTGGTCGCGGACGAGGTCCGGGAGGATGCCGGGGGCAAGGGCGTCAACGTCGCGAGAGCGCTCGCGCGGCTCGGTGTCCCGGTGACGGCGCTCGCGTGCCTGGGTGGGCCGACCGGGGAGCGCGTCGCGGCCCTCCTCTCGACGGTCCCCGACCTCGGGCTGGTCGTCGTCCCGGTCCCGGGCGAGACCCGCACCAACGTGGTGGTCCGCGATGCGCGGCATCACGTCAAGGTCAACGCGCCGGGACCGGCCTGGTCGTCGGAGGACGTCGAGGCGCTGGTCGAGCACGTCGCGCGACGCGTCCGGCCGGGGGACTGGTGGGTGATCGCCGGATCGGTCCCACCGGGCGTGCCGACCGACCTCGCCGCACGGCTCGTCCACGTCGTCCACGCGGGTGGTGGGGAGGTCGCGCTCGACGCGGACGGTGGGTCGCTCGCCCACGGGGTCGCGGCGGGGCCGGCCCTGATCAAGCCCAACGCCCGTGAGGCCGCGGGACTCGTCGGACTCGACGTGGCGGGCGACGTCGAGGAGGTCGTGGAGGAGGACCTGCCTGCCGTGCTCGACGGCATCCTCGCGCTCGGCGCCCGACGGGTCCTGCTCTCCCTCGGCTCGAGGGGTGCGGCGTGGGCGGAGCCCGGGACGCGGCTCCGGGCGCCGGGTCTCGAGGCCCGTGCGGTGAGCGATGTCGGGGCCGGTGACGCGATGCTCGCGGCGGCGGTCGCCGTCCTGGCCCGAGGTGGTGCGCCCGACGAGGCGTTGGCGCAGGGGGTCGCGGCGGGCGCGGCGGCGGTCGCGCTGCCCGGGACCGATGCGGCGCCCGCTGCGGTCGTCGATCGTCTGGCCTCGCAGGTACGGGTCGAGGTCCTCTCCTGACGCGGTGCGGACGACGCGTCCTGGGCTAGGTTCGGGGCCGGACGGCAGGGAGGACGGTGACGATGGGGGTCCAGCGATCGGTCCGGCTCGTGAACCCGAGCGGACTCCATGCACGTCCCGCGAAGCTGTTCGCCACGGAGGCCGCCGCGACGGGAGCGACGGTCCGGCTGACCAAGGGCGAACGGACGGTCAACGGCGCGTCCGTCCTCTCCGTCCTGACGCTCGGCTGCCATCACGGGGACGAGGTCGTCGTCGAGGTGGAGGGCGCCGACGCCGAGGTGCACCTCGAGGCGCTCGTGGCGCTGATCGAGTCCGGCCTCGGCGAGCCGACGGCGTGACGCGGACGCACGCGGGGCGTCGTGCCGCTCCCGGCATCGCGCTCGGTCCCGCCTTCGTCCTCCCGCTGCGGCAGCGCGAGACGCTCGACGAGCTCCTCGCCCATCCTCGGGCGCTCGGGACCGAGGAGGAGCTCGAGCTGCTCCGCGGGGCATCGGCGCGGGCGGCGGCCGAGCTCGAGGGCCTCGCCGCCGAGCTCGCGGCCGGCGTCGGCGTGGACGAGGCGGAGATCTTCTCCTCGCACGCTGCCTTCGCCCGAGACCCCGAGCTGCTCGAGCTCGCCCAGGAGCACGTGCGTTCGGGCGCCTCGGCGGTCGCGAGCATCGCTCGGGCCTTCGCGGCCTTCGCGGAGCTGCTCGAGGCGACCGGGAGCGAGCTGTTCGGATCGCGCGTCGCCGACCTCGACGACGTCCGTGACCGCATCGTCGCACACCTGCTGGGGCGCGAGGTGCGGGTCGAGGTGCCGCGCGTCCCGTCGGTCGTCATCTCGCACGAGCTCCTCCCGTCGCAGTCCGCGGCGCTGCCGCCGGAGCTCGTCCTCGGCTTCGTGACCGAGACCGGCTCCCCGACGAGCCACGCGTCGATCCTGGCGCGATCGCTCGGGGTGCCCGCCGTCGTCGGTGCCTCCGGGATCGTCGCTGCCGTCTCGACCGGTGATGCGGTGGCGATCGACGGCGAGGAGGGGGTCGTCCACCTCGATCCGGACGATGCCGTCATCGCCGTGCTGGAGGGGCGCCAGCGTGCGCTGCTCGCTCGTTCGGTCGAGCTCGCGAGGCTTCGGGACCGGCCCGGGGCCACCGCCGACGAGCACCCGGTCGAGCTCGCGGCCAACGTCGGTGGTCCGGGCGACCTGGACGCCGCCCGGGAGCACGGGGCGCAGGGTGCCGGACTCGTCCGCACGGAGCTGCTGTTCGAGGGACGGTCCGTCGCCCCGAGCGTGGAGGAGCAGGCGGCGCTCTACCGATCCGCCCTCGCGGCCTTCCCCGGACAGCGGGTGGTGTTCCGCACGATGGACATCGGGGCCGACAAGCCGTTGCCGTTCGCCGGGCGATCGGCCGAGGCGAACCCCGCGCTCGGGCTCCGGGGCATCCGCCTCCACCTCGCACGTCCGGACCTCTTCCGTACGCAGCTCGAGGCGCTGGTGGTCGCCTCGGTCGAGGCGAGTGCCGCCGATGGGCGTCCCGCCATCATGTTCCCCTTCGTCAGCTCGGTCGTCGAGTTCCGAGCCGCGCGACGACTCCTCGACGACGTCGCGACCGAGCTCGGCCTCGGGCTCGACGGCATCGAGGTCGGGGTCATGGTCGAGGTCCCGTCGGCGGCGCTCGAGGCGCACGCGCTCGCCGCGCACGCGGACTTCCTGTCCATCGGGACGAACGACCTCCTCCAGTACCTCTACGCCGCGGATCGACTCAACGCCGAGGTGATGGACCTCGGCGATGCCTACGACCCGGCCTTCCTGCGGCTGGTGGCCAGCGTCGCCGCGGCGGCCGAGCGGGCGGGGCGCTGGGTCGGTGTCTGCGGCGAGGCCGCGAGCGATCCGGCCATGGCGGTCGCGCTCGTCGGCATGGGCATCTCCGAGCTGTCCATGACCCCGCGCGCGATCCCGCACGTCAAGTCCGCGCTCTCGCTCCGGACGCTCGACGAGTGTCGCGCCATCGCCGATCGTGTCACCGCGGTCGTCGGTGGTCCTGCCGACGTGCGCGAGGTCCTCGACGGCATCGGGTGAGGCGGAGGTCGCGCGCGCCGCGCCGTGCCGGCACCGCCCGACCTCGGCTAGGCGGCGTCGACCGATGCGGTCGGCGGCCAGGCCCCGTCGAGTTCGGTCTGTCGTGCCCGCCAGTCCGGGAGATGACGGTCCATCAGGCGCTGGAACCGTTGACCGTGGGTCCGTGTGATGAGGTGGACCAGCTCATGGACGACCACGAGCTCGAGCTGGCTCGGAGGTCGTGCGACGAGCTCGAGGTTGAGCCAGATGCGGCCCGTCGATGGGACGCACGAGCCCCAGCGGGTCGTCATCCGCCGGATGCCCAGGAAGGCGGGCTCGACGCCGATGCGCTCGGACCAGGCGCGCATCGTGGTGAGCGCCGCGCCGCGCAGGGCTCGGCGCTGCCACCGATCCAGCACGGCCAGGCGATCTGCTTCGGTCGCGCCGGCTGCCACGTGGAGGACGAGGCGTCGGTCGGCCATCGGCACGACCCGGGGGCGGCCGGCGTGCTCCCGCGACTCGAGCCGCCACGGCCGACCGGACCACCACCAGACCTCGCCGTCGAGGCCGCGCGGGGGCGGATGCAGGGTCGCTTCCCGCCGGGCCTCCTCGAGGGCGCGCTCGCGCTCGCTCACCACCCAGTCGAGGTGCTCCCGGACGAAGCGCTCGAGGTCGCGGGTGGGCGTGCGCAGCGGGGCGGAGAGCGTGACGCGACCGTCCTCGGCATGGACCCGGAGCGTCGCGCGGCGCACCGAGCGACGAGTGACCGCGACGGTCACCCCATCGAGGTCGAGCACCTGCGCCGTCGCGGCCACCCTCACCTCCTCCTGCTCGGTCGTCCCCGTG
>JBEAQO010000138.1:0-4743 GCA_041163825.1 Actinomycetota bacterium
AGGCCGCGATCGACTCGGCGAGCGCGAGCGCGTCGACGGAGACCGCACCCGGTGCGGAGAGCTGCAGCACGACGAGCTCGGAGCCCTCGGCCGCGGCGATGGCGAGCACGTCCTCCACCTGGCGCGCGACCGGCGGGTCGAGCAGACCCTCGCGCAGGGCGAGCACCTCGACGCGACGGCCGTCCGCGGCCGCGTCCTCGGTGGCGTTCGCTCCCGCGTCCTCGGCGGCGCGTGCGGCACCGGTCCCGGCGAGCCCGACGAGCAGCGCAAGGAGGATGAGGAGCGCGACGAGCGTCGCGGTCGTGCGTCGACGCGCACCGGAGGGAGCCATGGGGGGAGGGTAACGGACCGCCTCGGAAGGCCGACGGCCGAGGAGGTCGCCACCGATGCGCTCGCTACCTTCGAGGTCTTCCCTGCCGCCCCCGGACCGTTCGTCCGGTCGTGGCAGGCGAGCGCAGCGGTGTGGGAAGGGGCGAGCATGCGGAGCGATGGGGTCGTCGGGCTCAGCGGGTCGCGCAGGAGCGCCGTCGCGGCGATCCTCGCGGTGCTGCTGCTCGCAGGGCTCACCCCCGCGTCGGCCTTCGCGGCCGGGACGCGTGCCGGAGCGCCCGACCCCGACGAGCCGGTCGATGCCGGGCTCCTCGAGACCGCGCAGGAGCGGGGCACCGTCCGCGTCATCGTGACCCTGCGCGAGACCCCGGCGACGGCCGGACCGTCCGACTCGACGCGGCGTCGCGGCGCGATCGGCGCGCTCCAGCAGGACGTGCTCGCCCGCCTCCCCGCCCGGACCGATGCGAACGGACGCGCGCTCACGAGCGCCGCCACCGCCGAGGCCCGCTCGGTCCGGACGTTCGCGCTCTCCCCCGGGTTCGCGCTCGACGTGACCCCGGCCGAGCTCGACGCGCTCCTCGCCGATCCCGACGTCGCGTCGATCGACGAGGACCGGGTCTCGCGGCCGCACCTCTTCGAGTCCGGCACCCGGATCGGACGCGTCACCAGCGGCCCCTACGCCGGGACGTTCCACGGCCACACCGGTGAGGGCTGGGCCGTCGCGATCCTCGACTCCGGCGTCAACCGCCGGCACTTCGCGCTGCGCCGCGGACCCGGCGTCCTGCACGAGGCCTGCTTCTCCACGGACGGTCCCGGGAGCCGCTCGCTGTGCGGCGACGGCACGAGCGCCCAGATCGGCCGCGGTGCGGCCCCCGACTGCTCGATGTCGCTCGAGGGCTGCGGTCACGGCACCCACGTCGCCTCGACCGCGGCCGCGATGGACCATGCGCTGTCCTCGACGCTGCGGCTGCGAAGCATCGCGCACCGCGCGTCCATCGTCGCCGTGCAGGTGTACAGCGAGATCGTCTCCGAGCAGGCCATCGGTGCCTACGACAGCGACATCATCGCCGCGCTCGAGCACCTCCACGACGAGCGCGCAGCGCTCGGCCGTCCGCTCGCCGCGGTGAACCTGAGCCTGGGCCGCGCCAGGCTCTACTCCTCGACCTGTGACGGCGAGGTGTCCGCGTTCACCGCCGCGGCGACCGCGCTGCAGGACGCCGGCATCGCGGTCGTCGCCGCCAGCGGGAACGACGGTTCGACCGTCGGGATGTCGTGGCCGGCCTGCGTCTCGTCGGTCATCAGCGTCGGGAGCACCCGGACCGCCGACGACGCGATCTCGGTGTTCACCAACTCCTCCCCCGAGCTCGACCTGATGGCGCCCGGTGAGGTCATCGTCGCCGCCTCCCAGAGCACCGGAACGACGCCGTCCATCGACGCCCTCGAGGGCACCTCGATGGCCGCGCCGCACGTCACGGGCGCCTTCGCCGTGCTGCGCGAGGCGGATCCCGGGGCATCGGTCGATGACCTGCTCCAGCTCCTCAAGGAGACCGGGACGGAGGTCTCGGACGCCTGGTGGACGGGGCCGAGGATCGACCTCGCCGCGGCCGTCGCCGAGGTCGCGACCGCGAGCCCGCCGACCCGCCCCTCGCTCCGCGTCCGACGTGGGGTCCTCCAGGCGGGCTGGCGCGGTCCGGCACGGGGCCCCGTGCTCCCCACCGGCTCCACCCTCGAGGTCGACGACGGTTCCGGGTGGCGTGCCGTGTGCGACCCGCTCACCCCGACCCAGCGCCGCTGCGCCATCCATGCCGGTGACATCGTCGCGTGGGGCGTTCCCCACGCCGTCCGCGTCCGTACGGAGAGCGACTTCCAGCCCTCGACGTGGCTCTCGCTCGGCACCGCGACGCCCTACACCGTCCCGGACGCCTCCGCCGCGTCCCTGACCACGACCCCATCGCCCGGTGCGATCACCGTGTCGTGGTCGGGCCTCGGCTCGCTCTCGGTCACCCGCGGCGCGCCCGTCACCCGCATCCAGGTCCGTGCGACCCCGGCGAGCGGCCGGGCCCGCAGCTGCACGGCGAGGTCGGGCCGCACCGGCCTCCCGTCGTCGTGCACGGTGCGCAGCCTCCCGAGCGGGGTGTCCCACACGCTCGACATCCGGATGCGCAACGCCGCCGGCTGGTCGGCGTGGGCGACGATCGGGTCGGTGTCACCCGGCTGAGCCCCGCCACCGTCGAGGGCCCCGTCGGACGCGTGGCCGCCGCGCGGTCCCGGACGATCTCGGCCCGGCTCCTAGGCTCGCGCCCATGACCCCGACGCTCGACGACGTCCTCGGCGCGCACCTCGTCATCGTCACCGGCAAGGGCGGGGTCGGCAAGACGACGGTGGCCGCGTCCATGGCGCTCGTCGGCGTGGCGAGCGGCCGGCGGACGCTGCTCGTCGAGGTCGAGGGCCGCCAGGGGATCGCCCGCGCGCTCGGCACCGCACCGCTGGTCTACGAGGAGCGAGAGCTCCGACCGGGCCTCTCCGCGGCGGCCATCGACCCCACCGACGCGGTGCTCGAGTACCTCGAGCTGTTCTATGGGCTCGGTCGCATGCAGCGCGTGATGGAGCGCTCGAGCGCGCTCGAGTTCGTCACCACCGCCGCGCCGGGGCTGCGTGACCTGCTGCTGGTCGGCAAGCTCTACGAGCTCGAGACCCGCCGGCGTCCCGACGGCCGACGGGTGCACGACCTCATCGTCGTCGACGCGCCGCCCACCGGACGCATCGTCCCCTTCCTCTCCGCCCCGAGCGCCGTGACCGAGATCGTCCGGGTCGGCCCCATCCGCCGCCAGGCCGCGCAGATCGAGGAGCTCCTCACCGACCCGGCGCGCGCCCGCGCGGTGATGGTGACGCTGCTCGAGGAGCTGCCCGTCACCGAGGCCCTCGAGGGCCGCGCCGCGCTCGACGCGGCCGGCATCGCCGTCGCCCCGATCGTCGCGAACCGCGTCGAGCACGCGCGGCTCGATGCGGTCGCGCTCGCCACCCTCGAGCGGCTCGGGCCCGACGGGCTCGCGGAGCGCGCCGGGGGCGCCGGCGCGCCGCTCTCCGCCTCGCTCGCACGGCTCGCGCTCGACCTCGCGCGCGACCAGCACGAGCGCGCCGACCTCGAGGCGGCCCTGCTCGACCAGCTGCACGCCGCGAGCGGTCCGGTCGTGCGGTTGCCGCTGCTCGCGACGGCGACGCTCGGTGCGGACGAGCTCGACCTGCTCGCCCACCTGCTCGACCGCACGCTCGGGTCCGCGGCGACCCCGCCCCCGCACGGCATCGACGCGGCCGACCTCTCGCACCTGCTCACGAGCATCGGGAGGGCCGGGTGAGCACGGTGAACGGCATCGCCGCCGCGCTCGCCGAGGCGCACGTGCTCGTCGTGACCGGCGCCGGCGGGGTCGGCAAGACCACGACCGCGGCCGCGCTCGGGCTCGACGCGGCTCGCGCCGGCCGCCGCACGCTGGTCGTCACCATCGACCCCGCACGGCGGCTCGCGCAGGCGCTCGGGCTCGAGGGCCTCGGCGACACGCCGGAGCGCATCGCGCTCGACGGCGCCGGCGCGGACGCCGGCGAGCTGTGGGCGATGATGCTCGACATGCAGACGACCTTCGACCGGCTCGTCGCACGACACGCCGTGGATGCGGACGCGGCCGCGCGAATCACCTCGAACCGCATCTACCGCACGCTCTCCTCGACGCTCGCCGGTACCCAGGAGTACATGGCGATGGAGCGGCTGCACGAGCTCCACGAGGACGGCGAGTGGGACCTCATCGTCGTCGACACGCCGCCCACGCGATCCGCGCTCGACTTCCTCGATGCGCCTCGGCGGATGACGTCGTTCCTCGAGGGCCGGTTGCTGCGCCTGCTGCTCGCGCCCGGGCTCGCCGCGGGACGCGGCATCGGTCGGCTCGTCGGGGTCGGTACGGGCGCGTTCCTGCGCGTCGCGGGGCGCGTCACCGGGATGGAGCTCCTCGACGACCTCGCCGAGTTCTTCCGCGGCTTCGAGGGCATGTACGAGGGCTTCAAGCGTCGCGCCGAGCAGGTCCTGCACCTGCTCTCCGATCCCTCGTCGCGCTTCGTCGTCGTCGCCTCGCCCGAGCCCCCGCCGCTCGCCGAGGCGCGCTTCCTGCTCGAACGCCTCGAGCAGGAGGGGCTGACGACCGCCGGGGTGGTCATCAACCGCCTGCGCCCCCCGATCGAGGGCGCGCCGGACGAGGCCGCGCTCGCCGCGGCGGTCGGGCGGCTCGACGGGGGCGACGCCGAGGACCGTGCGGCCGCGCGAGCGCTCGCGCTCGTCGGGGACGTCCGCCGCATCGCCGAGCGTCAGCGGCGCGACGTCGCGGCCGCGCTCCACGGCCTCGCTGGCAGGACGCTCGTCGAGGTGCC
>JBEAQO010000139.1:0-13816 GCA_041163825.1 Actinomycetota bacterium
GCAACACCGGGCAACGGCTCAAGGCCGCCCTCGACCTGCTCGAGGCCGAGTCGCCCGGGACCAAGGCCCACCTGCTGTTCGGGTTCCTGGAGCGACGTGACCACTGGTTCTCCTCGGAGGCCGCGCGGGGCGCCGAGACCGCCCCCGAGCTGACGACCTGCGCGGCCTGCGGGATGCCGACGACCGCGGAGACCTGTGCCTTCTGCCGGGAACGCGAACGTCTGATCGCACGGCGCGGCGACCTGCCCCGTCCCCTGCCGGTGCTCGGCCCGGCCGGCTCCGGTGCGAGCGAGCCGCTCGGCGCGATGGCGGTCGCTCCCGTCGCGCGGGCGCGCCGATGAGCCCGCCCGACGAGGTCACGCCGCGGGTCGTCGCGCCGGGCACCCGAGCGACGCTCGCGGCGGGTGAGACCGTGCTGCTCATCGACCACAAGCGACGGCGGTCGCTCGTGACGCTGCAGGTCGGGCGGACCTGGCACTCTCATGCGGGGGCGCTGGAGCACGACGTCGTGATCGGCCAGCACGAGGGCACTGCCGTCCGGACGAACCGCAACCTCGAGCTCGTCGTGCTCCGCCCGACGCGCGAGGACTTCACGCTCAAGATGAAGCGCGCGGCCCAGGTCGTCTACGCCAAGGACCAGGCGATGATCCTCGCCCTGGCCGACGTCCGACCGGGGTCGACGGTCATCGAGGCAGGTGCCGGTTCCGGTGCGCTCTCGCTCGCGCTGCTCGACGCGGTCGGGCCCTCCGGTCACGTGCACGCGTTCGAGGTCCGACCCGAGCATGCCGTCGTCGCACGCCGCAACGTCGTCGGCTACCTCGGTGATCTGCCGGCGCACTGGACCCTCCACGAGGGGGACGTCCGAGATGGGCTGGCGAGCCTCGATGCCGAGCGCGTCATCCTCGACCTCGTCGACCCGTGGACCCTCGTCCCCGGGATCGCGACCGCGCTCGCGCCGGGCGGCATCGTGTGCGCGTACCTACCGAGCGTGCCCCAGGTCATGCGGTTGACCCAGACGCTGCGTGACGACGGACGCTTCGCCGAGATCCGCACGAGCGAGACGCTCGTGCGGGGCTGGGACGTCGACGGCCTCGCCGTGCGGCCCGCGCACCGGATGGTGGCCCACACCGCGTTCATCACCACCGCGCGTCGCGTGCCGTCCCCGGCGGAGGGTGGGCCCACGCCACGGCCGTCGCGCGCCAACGGCGCGGAGGTCGCCTGGATCGATGCCGCGCCCGAGGGCGACGGACCGAGCTGAGGCCGATGCCCGCGCCCGGGACGGCCGTACACTCGGTGGCCGGATGCGGTCGGCGCGGCCGCGGCTCGGGTCCGCGGGAGGGGAGCGGCAGGGTGGTCGACACGGCGGGCCTCGACGGTCTGGACCTCCCCGACGAGGTCGTCGCGGAGCTCAAGGTCCTTCGTGAGGAGGTCGGCCTCCTGCGCCTCGAGCTCGGGTCCGCTCCCGAGCGCATCCGGGGCCTGGAGGAGCGTGCTGCAGCGCTCGCGGCGGAGCTCGAGTCGGCCAGCGCCCGCAACGGCCGGCTCGACTCGGCCCTGCGAGCGGCGCGCGACCAGCTCGTGTCGCTGCGGGAGGAGGTCGAGCGCCTCTCCGCACCGCCGCGCTCCTTCGCGACGTTCGTGGGGCCGGGGGAGTCGGGAACGACCGCCGTGGTCGTGGCCGCCGGGCGCAAGCTCGAGGTCGGGGTCGGTCCTGAGATCGACGTCGCCTCGCTCGAGCCCGGGCAGGAGGTCCGACTCAACGAGGCCCTCAACGTGGTCGAGGCCGGCGGGGCCGAGGACCGCGGTGCGCTCATGACGGTCGCGGAACTGCTCGACGACGGCCGTGTGCTGGTGGTCGGCCAGGGCGAGGAGCGTCGCGTGGTGCACCGAGCCCCGCGGCTGGCCGGTCCGGGCCTCAAGGCCGGGGACTCGGTGCTCGTCGATGCGCGCGCCGATGTCGCGACCGAGCGCGTCGAGCGCTCCGAGGTCGACCGGCTCGTCCTGGAGCAGGTCCCGGACGTCACCTATGAGCGCATCGGGGGGCTCGCACGCCAGGTGGCGGCGGTGCGCGACGCGATCGAGCTGCCCTACCTCCACCCCGATCTCTACGAGCACTACGAGCTCCGGGCACCCAAGGGCATCCTGCTCTACGGGCCCCCGGGCTGCGGCAAGACCATGATCGCCAAGGCCGTCGCCAACGCACTCGCCGAGCGGGTCCGCGAGCGGACCGGACGCGACGACGTGCGCAGCTACTTCCTCAACGTCAAGGGGCCGGAGCTGCTCGACAAGTACGTCGGCGAGACCGAGCGACAGATCCGCCTCATCTTCCAGCGCGCCCGCGAGAAGTCGTCCGAGGGCGTGCCCGTCATCGTCTTCTTCGACGAGATGGAGGCGCTGTTCCGCACGCGGGGATCCGGCGTCTCGAGCGATGTGGAGACGACCATCGTCCCGCAGCTGCTCGCGGAGATCGACGGCGTGGAGCGCCTCTCGGACGTCATCGTCATCGGGGCCTCGAACCGCGAGGACATGATCGACCCGGCCATCATGCGTCCCGGTCGCCTCGACGTGAAGATCAAGGTGGATCGGCCGGACGAGGCGGCCGCCCGTGAGATCCTCGGCCTCTACCTGCATGCCGGGCTGCCGCTCGACGAGGCCGTGCTCGCGGAGGCCGCCGGCGATCGCGACCGGGCGGCGGCGATCCTCATCGAACACGCGGTCACGCTCGTGCACCGCACCGATGCCGCTTCGGAGTTCCTCGAGGTCACCTACGCCGGCGGGGACCGCGAGGTGCTCCACTTCCGCGACTTCAGCTCCGGAGCGATGCTGGAGGCGATCGTCGGGAGGGCCAAGCGCTCGGCGCTCAAGCGCTCCGTCGAGGGTGGTGAGCCAGGGATCGGTCGCGCCGACGTCGACCTCGCGGTGGCCGAGGAGTTCCGCGAGAACGAGGACCTGCCCAACGCCACCAACCCCGACGACTGGGCGCGCATCAGCGGCCGCAAGGGCGAGCGGATCGTGTACGTGCGCACGCTGTCGGGCGGGGGCTCGGTCTCCGGGCGGTCCATCGAGACGCTCACTCCCGGGCAGTACCTCTGAGCCGCAGCGGCGTCGTCGGCATCGAGACCGAGTACGGCATCGCCGTCGTCGGTCGGCCGGAGCTGGGCCCCGTCGTCGCCTCGACGCTGGTGGTCGACGCGTACCGTGCGCTCGTCGGCGCCCGCACGGTCTGGGACCCCACCTCGGAGCATCCCGACCTCGATGCCCGCGACGCCCCACCCGAGCCGATCGACCCCTCGGTCCTGTGGGAGGCCGGCAGCGGCGGCATCGTGCTCAGCAACGGTGCTCGGCTCTACGTCGACCACGCCCATCCCGAGTACTCGACGCCCGAGTGCGCTGACGCGCTCGAGGCGGTGCGCCACGACCGCGCCGGGGAGCTCGTCCTCGAGCGGGCCGCGGTGGCGGCCACCGCGGCCCTCGAGGGGCACGGCGAGGTGCTCGTCCACAAGAACAACACCGACGGCAAGGGCGCGGCCTACGGCACCCACGAGAACCACCTCGTGCCACGCCGGATCCCGTTCGGGCTGATCGCACGCCACCTCACGGACCTGCTCGTCAGCCGCATCCCGCTCGTCGGCAGCGGACGCCTGGGCAGCGCGCTCGATCCCGGGGTCGGCTTCCAGATCTCGCAGCGGGCCGACTTCCTCGAGGCCGAGCTCGGCATCGAGACGACCGTGCGTCGTCCCATCGTGAACACGCGTGACGAACCCCACGCCGACCCCGACCGCCACCGGAGGCTGCACATCATCACGGGTGACGCGAACCTCTGCGAGGTCGCGACGCTCGTCAAGGTCGGCTCGCTCCAGCTCGTCCTCGAGGCGCTCGCCGCGGACCGGCTCGGGCCTCCGATCGACCTCATCGACCCGGTGATGGCGGCCCACCGAGTGAGCCACGACCTCACCCTCGCCCAGCCCCTCCCGTGCGCCGATGGTCGGTCGCGCTCCGCCCTCGACGTCCAGCGCCACTACCTCGAGCGCTGCCGGCGGCACGTCGACCTCGAGGGCGGGGATGCGGTCGACGCACTCGTGCTCGACTGGTGGGAGCGCATCCTCGACGGCCTCAGCACGGATGCGTCGGCGCTCGATGGGGTGCTCGACTGGGTCACGAAGCGGCGCCTGATCGAGGCCTACCGCGAGCGGCACGGCCTCGCCCCCGACGACGCGCGCCTGCACCTGATCGACCTGCAGTACCACGACCTTCGGCCCGGACGGGGGCTCCATCGCCGCCTGCTCGCTCGCGGGGACGTGGTGCGACTGGTCGGCGACGCCGAGGTGGAGCGGGCGGTCGACGAGGCGCCCGAGCGCACGCGCGCGTGGCTGCGGGGGGCGGCGATCCGCCGCTTCCCGGAGGCGGTCGTCGCGGCGGGCTGGGATGGGCTCGTCCTCGACGTGGGAGGCGGCCTGAAGCGCCTCCCGATGCCGGAGCCGGCTCGGGGGACGCGCGCGCAGCTCGGGGACCTGATGGAGGCCGTGGAGGGCATCGAGGAACTGATCGAGGCGCTCGGCAGCCGTCCGACGGGACCGCCCTCGAGGACGCAGCGGTAGGCTCGAGGGGCGCGGGGAGCCGGTGGCGACCGCTGGAGGGAGGGCCGCATGGCACGCGCCTCACGTTCCGAGGGCGACGCCACGCGTGCGCCGTCCGAGGTCGTCGCGTCCGAGGTCGCCGTGACGGCCGGCAGGTCGCGGGAGGAGCTCGACGCGCTCCTCGACGAGATCGACGAGATCCTCGAGGACGACGCCGAGGAGTTCGTCCGCGGCTACGTCCAGAAGGGCGGCCAGTGACCCCGACACCGAGCGGGCCCACGTGGTGGGGGCCCGGCGGGGTCCTCCCGCGGCCCTTCGACCCCGGTGGCGCGTCCTTCTCGAGCCTCCTCGCTGCGGTCTCGGGCACCCAACCGGTGCCGGGCCCCGCGGGCCCCGGCCGCCCGCCGGAGGCCCTCTCACCGGACGGCACGACCGTGCTCGCTGTCGTGTCGCGCGACGGCGTGGTGATGGCGGGGGACCGCCGGGCGACGTCGGGGAACGTCATCGCCCGGTCCGACCTCCGCAAGGTCTTCCCCGCGGACTCGCACTCGATGGTCGCCATCTCGGGCACGGCGGGTCCGGCGATGGAGCTCGCGAAGGTCCTCGCGACCGAGCTCGAGCACTACGAGAAGGTCGAGGGGGAGACGCTCTCGCTCGAGGGCAAGTCGAACCGCCTCGCTGGGCTCGTCCGTGCGAACCTCGCGCTCACGCTCCAGGGCCTCATCGTCGTCCCGCTGTTCGCCGGGTACGACCGTGCGGGCGAACGGGGCCGCATCTTCGAGTACGACGCCATCGGCGGTCGCTACGTGGCGACCGACCATGCGGTCGCGGGGAGCGGGAGCCTCAGCGTGCGCGCGACGCTGCGTCGAGCAGCGGATGCCGCCGCACCGATGGAGCACGCCATCGATGCGGCCCTCGAGGCGTTGCTCGTCGCCGCCGACGAGGACAGCGCGACCGGGGGGCCCGACCCGTCCCGCGGGATCTTCCCCCTCGTCGCCGTGGTCGACCGGGACGGCTACCGCGAGGTCGGCGAGGACGCGATCGCGGATCGCGTGGCCCGCCTGATGGAGGCCCGGGGGACGGCAGCACGGAGGAGCGGCGGATGAGCATGCCGTTCTACGTCGCGCCCGAGCAGGTGATGAAGGACCGCGCGGACTTCGCGCGCAAGGGCATCGCACGCGGCCGCGCGCTCGTCGCCGTGGAGTTCGAGCACGGGCTGCTCTTCGCGGCCGAGAACCCCTCTCGGTCGCTGCACAAGACCTCGGAGATCTACGACCGCATCGGTTTCGCCGCCGTCGGTCGCTACAACGAGTTCGAGCAGCTCCGGGTGGCGGGGATCCGGCTGGCCGACCTCAAGGGCTACCAGTACGCGCGCGAGGACGTCAGCGCCAAGCCGCTGGCCAACGCCTACTCGCAGGCGCTCGGTGAGATCTTCATGGGCGAGGGGAAGCCCTACGAGATCGAACTACTCATCGCGGAGGTCGGCCGCGAGGATGACGGCCGCTCGGGGGCGGAGCTCTACCACATCCTCTACGACGGTTCGCTCGTCGATGCCCATGCCCACGTCGCGATCGGGGGCGACCCGGAACCGCTCGACGCGGCGCTGGCCGCCGGCTGGCGCGAGGGGATGTCCCGCGACGATGCGATCCGGCTCGCGGTCGGGGCGCTGCGCAGCGCGTCCGACGATCGGGCGCTCCCTGCGATGGCGCTCGAGGTCTCGGGCCTGGACCGGCGGCGGGAGCGGCGGTGCTTCTTCCGCATCCCTCCCGCGGAACTGTCGGCGATCGTCGGCAGCGGAGGCTGACGCGAGGGATCGGATGGCGTCGTGCGGCGGCGGATCTTCGGCATCGAGACGGAGTACGGGGTCACGCACACCCTGCGCGGGCAACGCCGCCTGTCGCCGGACGAGGTGGCGCGTGCCCTCTTCCGTGACGTCGTCGCGTGGGGACGCTCGTCCAACGTCTTCCTGGAGAACGGGGGTCGCCTCTACCTCGATGTCGGTTCCCATCCGGAGTACGCCACGCCCGAGTGCGCGAGCGCCCGGGAGGCCGTCCTGCACGACCTCGCGGGATCGCGCATCCTGGAGCGGCTCGTGCTCGCTGCCGAGGGTCGGCTCTCGGAGGAGGGCATCGTCGGTCGCGTCGGCTGCTTCCGGAACAACACGGACAGCGCCGGGAACTCGTACGGATCGCACGAGAACTACCTCGTCGAGCGCGACCATGGCTTCGCGCGCCTCACCGACGCCCTGATCCCCTTCCTCGTGTCACGGCAGGTGTTCGCAGGGGCGGGGAAGGTCCTCGCGGGGCCCGAGGGCGCGCGGTTCGTGCTCTCCCAGCGCTCGGACCACGTCTGGGAGGGGGTGTCGTCGGCGACGACGCGCTCCCGGCCGATCATCAACACGCGCGACGAACCGCACGCGGACCCCGAACGCTACCGCCGGCTGCACGTCATCGTCGGGGACTCCAACATGTCGGAGTACGCGGCGTGGCTGCGCCTGGCGACGACCGACCTGGTCATCCGTGCGCTCGAGGAGAGCCCGGTCTCCCGCGAGCTGACGCTCGAGGACCCGATCCGGGCGGTCCGCGAGATCAGCCGGGATCCGACGGGCACCCGACGGGTCCGGGTGGCGAACGGCCGGGAGATGACCGGGCTCGAGATCCAGCAGTTCCATCTCGAGCAGGTCGAGCGCCACGTCGCCGCGAACCCGGATGCCGAGGCCGAGCACGTGGTGGCGGAGTGGCGGACCACGCTCGAGGGCCTCGTCCGGGACCCGATGACGCTGGCCGATCGCCTCGACTGGGTCGCGAAGCTCGAGCTCATCGACGCCGTGCGCGCGCGGCACGGCCTGGCGCTCGGTGATCCCCGTGTTGCGCTCATCGACCTCGCTTACCACGACGTGGTGCGCGAGCGCGGGCTGCATCACCTCCGTGTGCGCCACGGCCGGACCCGTCGCCTGGTCCCCGAGGACGAGGTCGAGCGTGCGACGACGGAGCCCCCCGAGACGACCCGCGCGGCCCTGCGTGGTCGGTTCATCCGCGAGGCCAAGCGCCGGGGCCGTGACTTCACCGTCGACTGGGTCCACCTCAAGCTCAACGACCAGGCGCAGCGCACCGTGCTGTGCAAGGATCCGCTGCGCTCGGTCGACGAGCGCGTCGACCGCCTGATCGCGGCGATGTGAGCGGGACCGGAGGGTCGGGCGCCTAGCATCCGGCCGCCGGGAACGTTTCCGGTCGAGGGGAGGGGCAGGTGGCGAGCAAGGCCGAACGTCTGGTCAACCTGACCATCGCCCTGCTCGAGGCACGTCGGCCGGTCACGTTCGAGGAACTGCGGGGGCGCACCGACGCCTACGCGCAGAGCGACCGCGAGAGCGCGCGTCGGATGTTCGAGCGCGACAAGGACGATCTGCGTCGGCTCGGGGTCCCTGTCGAGGTCCGGGAGCGAGCGCTCGACGGCGAGCTCGGCTACCTCATCGACCGGCGGGCCTACGAGGCCCCCGACGTCGACCTGACGCCCGAGGAGGTCGCGGCGATCGCCCTCGCGATCGAGGTCGCCGGTGCTGACGATGCCCACCTCGCGCTCGCCAAGGTCGCGGCTCGCGCCCCTGACCCCGATGGCCTCGAGGTCGCCGCAGCGACCCGCATCGACCTGCCCGCGACCCCGGAAGGGGGCATCGCGGAGGCGGTGCTCTCCCGCACGCCGATCGCCTTCGCCTACCGCACCGCGGACGGTCGCAGCGGAGCCCGCCGGCTGGATCCGTACGCGTTGGTCCGTCGTCGTCGCGCCTGGTACGTCGTCGGGCGCGACCACGATCGCGACGACCTCCGCGCCTTCCGACTCGACCGAGTCGTCGGCGAGGTGGACGCCATCGGAGCGCCGGGCGCCTACGAGCCCCCGGACGACGCTCGTCTGCTCGGGACCGTGAGCGGTCCGGAGTTCGCACCGGTGGCAGCGGAACTCGTCGTCACGCCGAGCGCACGCTGGGCGGTCGAGGCGCGGGGCGCGGTCTCGACCGGGGCCGAGGCCTCCGAGGCGCTCGTGGTCCGGCTGGAGGGCCTCGACCCCGTCCGCGACCGCGCCTGGCTGCTCGGTCTCGCACCCGCGGGCGTCCTCGTCGGCCCCGACGACCTGCTCGTGGAGCTCCGCGCCGCGCTCCTTCGGACGCTCGAGCTGCACAGGGCGGATCCCGGGGTGGCTCCGTGAGCGCCGCCGGTGCCGTCGCCCGCATGCTGACCCTCGTGCCGTGGCTCCGCGAGCGTCCGGGGGCGAGCCTCGACGAGATCGCCGCTGCGTTCGCCGTCGACCGTGCGACCATCCGCAGGGACCTCGAGGCGCTCGACTTCTGTGGCCTGCCGGGACTGGGTGGGGGGGCGCTCTTCGACGTGACCTTCGTCGGGGACCGCGTGCTGGTGTCGATGGCCGACGAGCTCAAGCGCCCGCTCCGTCCGACGGCGACCGAGGCGCTGCGGCTGGTCCTGCTCGTCGAGGCGGCGGAGGCGGTCCTCGGAACCGACGTCCCGGAGCTCACGACCGCGGCGGCCAAGCTGCGAGCGGCGCTCGGTGTCCCCGAACGGGTCGCCGACATCCTCGAGCCCGAGGTACCGGACCTCGTCGTGCGCCTCCGGGAGGCGGCTCGCGCGGGCCGGATCGTCCGCTTCGACTACCACAAGCGTCGCGCGGAGCGTCCCGAGCAGCGCGAGGTCGAGCCGTGGGTCGTCCGACTGCTCGACGGGGCCTGGTACCTGCACGCCTTCGACCGCGATCGCGGGGCGGAGCGCGCCTTCCGGCTCGACCGTGCCTCGGCGCTCGTCGTCACGGACGCCCCGGTCACCGCGCGCCCGCCGGAGGTGCTCGAGCGACCGCGGTACGTGCCCGCGGAGGGCGACCTCGCGGCGATCCTCGAGGTGGCACCGGGCGGGCGCTGGGTGCTCGATGCGATCGAGCCCGAACGCGTGGAGGACCGACCCGACGGCTCGACCCTCGTCCACCTCACGACCGACGCTCCTGGCTGGCTCGCGCGCCTCGTCGTCATGGCCGGCGGGGCCGTTCGGGCCGTCTCCCCGCCCGAGCTCGTCGCCGAGGTCGTCTCCCGGGCCAGCGACGCGCTCGGTGCCCTCGTCGCGGGACGGCCGAGGGACCGAACCACCGGGGGGGACACGGCTACGCTCGAACCCTGAGCGGCGCCGGCTCGGCGACCCGGACGAACGGACCCACGATGGCGACGCCCCACGCGATGCTCGCGGTCACGCTCCCCGGCGGCTGGGAGCTGATCGTCATCCTGTTCATCGTCCTGCTGCTCTTCGGCGCCAAGCGCCTGCCGGACCTCGCGAGCTCGCTCGGCCGCTCGGCGCGCGAGCTCAAGCGCGCGGCGACGGAGGACGGCGGCAGCGGGGCCGGCACGGACGCGGAGGCGTCGGGCGGCGATCCGGGGGATCGCGACGGCGGGTCGGCCGATCGCTGATCCGGACGCCGGGGGGACCGCGGAGACGTCCCCGGCGGCGCTGCGTCGCGGCGAGATGCCGCTCGTCGAGCACCTCCGCGAGCTCCGGCGGCGCCTGCTCCTGTCGGTCTCGGCCATCGGGGCCGGCGCGGTCCTGGGCTACGCCGCCTTCCCCATCGTCCTGGATGCGCTCCTGCGGCCGTACTGCGCGGTCCTCGTCGCGCTCGACCCGACGGGGGACTGCCGGCTGATCGCGCTCAGCCCGATCGATCCCTTCCTGGTTCGCCTGCGCGGCGCGCTGCTCCTGGGGATCGTTGCGGCCGCACCGATCGTCCTTTACCAGGTCTGGCGCTTCGTCCTTCCGGGGCTGACCGGACGCGAGCGCCGCTACGCCCTGCCGTTCGTCCTCGGCACCCAAGTCATGTTCGCGCTGGGCCTGGTGTTCGCGGCGACCGTGATCCCACAGGGACTCCGGGTGCTCCTCGCCATCGGCGGCGACAGCATCGTCCCCATGCTCGCGGCGGGGGAGTACCTCTCGTTCGTCCTGGCGATGTCGCTCGCCTTCGGCATCGTCTTCGAGCTCCCGCTCGTGCTCATCCTCCTCGCGCTGCTCCGGGTGGTCACGGCCGGCGCGCTGCGGCGCGCGCGTCCCTACGCGGTCGTCACGATGTTCGTCGTGGCCGCGATCGTCACCCCGACCGTCGACGCGCTCTCGCTCTTCCTCGTCGCGCTGCCGATGGTCGTGTTCTACGAGGTGTCCATCGTGGTCGCCTGGCTCATCGAGCGGGGTCGCCGGTGACGATCACCGGCGATCGGCCCCCTCGATCACGACGTCCGAGGGAGCGCCGTCGGACGATGCTCGCCGTCGTGACCGTCGGCGCGCTCGCCGTGGGGATCGGGGTGGGTCGAACGGCCGTGCCCGACCCGGGCACGGAGGCGCGACTCGCGGTCGAGGCGACCGCGCTGCCCCTCGCGCTCGATGCCGATGCCATCTGGACCTCGGGCGCGCTCGGAGCGCCGGCCGTGGCCGAGGGCATCGGGTCGCTGGTCGCGGGGGACCCGAGCGTGGTGGGGGCCAACGCGGCGGCATGGCTCGAGGCCCACGACTCGGTGCTGGTGCGCCTCGCGGGCATCGAGCTGCCGGCCACGGCGCGCCCGGTCCAGCGGCAGCTCCTCAACGCCGTCGCGCTCTCGCGGGATGCGGTCGAGGTGCTCGATCGTGCGGCTGCGGTCGGTCCAGGACCGCAGCGCGACGACCTCATCATCGAGGTGGTCCGTCTGCGCCAGCGCAGCGAGGGGCTCCTGCTCGCAGCGCGCGCCTCCGTCGAGGACCTCGACGGTGCGGGGCGCCGGATCGCGCTGCCCGCTCCGGTCCCGCCGTTCCCGGGGTCGCCATGAGCGCGACCTCGCTCGCGCGGGAGCGCTTCCTCGAAGGACTCGGCTTCGTCCCGGATGCGTTCCAGCTGGAGGCCATCGCGGCGCTCGAGCGCGGCGCCTCCGTGCTCGTGGCGGCGCCGACGGGCGCCGGGAAGACCGTCGTGGGGGAGTTCGCGTGCGCCGCGGCCCTGGAGTCCGGAGGGAAGACCTTCTACACCACGCCCATCAAGGCGCTGTCGAACCAGAAGCACCGTGACCTGATCGCACGTCATGGGGTCGGTCGCGTCGGCCTGCTCACCGGGGACCGATCGATCGATGGCGATGCGCCGATCGTCGTGATGACGACAGAGGTCCTGCGCAACATGATCTACGCGGCGTCCCCGACGCTGCACGGCCTGCGCTACGTCGTCCTGGACGAGGTCCATTACCTCGCGGACCGCGAGCGCGGCGCCGTCTGGGAGGAGGTGATCATCCAGCTGCCGGCATCGGTCCAGCTCGTCTGCCTCTCCGCCACCGTGAGCAACGCCGAGGACTTCGGTCGCTGGCTGGATGGCGTGCGGGAGGGCTGCGAGGTCATCATCGAGGAGCGGCGTCCCGTACCGCTCCGACACCACTACTTCGTCAACGATCGGGTCCACGACACGTTCCGGACCGGTCGCGGGTCCGCGACGCCCGAGCAGCGGGCGAGGGCCGCCGAGGCGCTCGCCGGGGTCCCCAACCCCGAGGTCGTCATGCTCGAGCGTCAGGCGCGCCAGTCACGGGTGAGCGCTCGGGGGCGGCGCGTGCGCAGTGGACCCCGGCTGCGCTGGCCGTCCCGACCGCGCGTGGTCGAGGAGCTCGCTCGGCGCTCGTGGCTGCCGGCCATCGTGTTCGTGTTCTCGCGACAGGGATGCGAGGACGCGGTGGCGGAGCTGCAGCGCATCGGCGTCCGGCTGACCGACGAGGACGAGCGCGAGGCCATCGCTGCCATCGTCGACACGCTCGTGGCCGACCTCCCTGCCGACGACCTCGCGGTCCTCGACTTCCCACGCTGGCGCGCTGCCCTGCTCGACGGTCTCGCCGCGCACCACGCGGGCCTGATCCCCGTGTTCAAGGAGGCCGTCGAGGCGTGCTTCCAGCGCGGACTCCTCAAGGTCGTCTTCGCGACGGAGACGCTGGCCCTCGGGATCAACATGCCGGCCCGTACCGTCGTCATCGAGCGCCTGGAGAAGTACGACGGGGAGTCGCACGTGCTCCTCACCCCGGGGCAGTACACGCAGCTGACGGGTCGTGCCGGTCGACGGGGCATCGACACGATCGGGCACGCGATCGTCCTCTACCAGCGCGACCTCGACTTCCGGACCGTGGCGGGCCTCGTCGGGACCCGCAGCTACCCGCTCGTGAGCTCCTTCGCGCCGTCCTACAACATGGCGGTCAACCTGCTGCGCCGGCACGACCTCGCGGCTGCGGAGGCGCTGGTGGAGGCCTCGTTCGCCCAGTTCGAGGCGAACGAGGGGGTCGCCCGGCAGTCGGCACGGTTGCGCGAGCTCGAACTGGGCATCGCCGGCTACGCCGAGCACCTGCACTGCGCCAGCGGTGACTGGGGCGGCTACTGGGACCTGCGGCGGCGCCTCACCGCCGCGGAGCGCCGCGCCGAGTCGACCCGGCGTCGGGGCGAGGAGCGCGCACGGAGCGAGCGGATCGCTGCCCTGCGGCCGGGCGAAGCGGTGATGCTGGCACGCGGGCAGGAGCGCCTGCGTGCGGTCGTGGCGAGCGTCGGCCTCGCGCGCTCCGGCACCCCGTTCGCCCAGGTCGTCACCGAGGGCCGCGACCTGGTGCGACTCGGTCCGCGCGATCTCGACGCCCCCCTGCCGACCCTCGGCCACGTCCGCCTGCCCGAGTCCGGGAACGCTCGCCAGCACGCCTATCGACGCGAGCTCGCTGCACGCCTGGCGGCGCTCGAGGTCCCCGAGGGCATCGAGGAAGGGGACGGCGCGCCCGACGCCGGGGGCGCACGCGTCCCGACGGGTGAGAGCGACCACGAGGCCATCGACCGGCTCCGGGAGCGGCTCCGGGCACACGCCTGCCATGGCTGTCCGGAGCGCGGCGAGCACGAGGTCTGGCAGCGTCGCCACGACGACCTCGCCGACGAGGCGGATCGCCTGCGGTCGAGCATCGACCGCGAGACCGGGACGCTCGTGCGGGACCTGCACCGCCTGCTCGACGTGCTCACCTCGCTCGAGTACCTCGAGCGCGATCGCCCCGAACCGACCGAGCTCGGGCTGGTGCTCGCCGGCATCCACAGTGAGGTCGACCTGCTCGTCGCGGAGGCCATCCGCCGCGGCATCCTCGACGGGCTCGACGCGGCCGAGCTCGCGGGCGTCGCGGCGCTGCTCCTCCACGTCCCGCGGCGGAGCGAGACCAGCGCCCGTGATGAGATCCCGAC
>JBEAQO010000140.1:0-2620 GCA_041163825.1 Actinomycetota bacterium
CTGCCGTCGGAGCGGGCTACGGCGCCGAGCTCGATGTGCACCTCTGCGCCGACGGGGTCCCCGTCGTCGTCCACGACGAGGACCTCGTCCGCGTCGCGGGGATCCATCGACGCATCGAGGAGCTCTCCGCGGACGACCTCGCGAACGTGCGGTTCCCCGACGGCACCCTCGGGGTGCCGACGCTCGCGCAGGTCCTCGCCGCGATGCGCTCGGTCCCCGTGATGGTCGAGGTCAAGCAGCGTTCGCGCGGGGTCGGGCGGCTCGAGGCGGCGGTGGCCGCCGCTATCGACGCGCACGATGGCCCGGTCTGCGTGGCTGGCTTCAACCCGCTCACCATCCGCTGGTTCGCCCGCCACCGCCCCTCCATCGTCCGCCTCCTGACCGCGCAGGCGCGGCCCGGCCCGGAGCTCCCGCTCCTGCTGCGTCGTCGGCTCCTCCATCCGCGGGTGCTCGCGCGCCTCGCACCGCACGGCCTCTCCTTCGAGCTCGCCGGCCTGCCCTCGGCGGCGACGGATGCGTGGCGTGAGCGCGGGGGCACGCTCGTGACGTGGACCGTGCGCAGCGAGGCCGACCTCGCCCATGCGCGTGCGGCCGCGGACAACTGCATCTTCGAGCACGTGCGCCCGTAGGGCCGGCCCGTTCCCCGAGGTCGATCGCCGGTCAGGACCCGCGGTCGGTCCGACAGCGTGAGCGCGCTCCCGACCTCGGTGCCGGGCCTGTCCGGTCCCGCCGGGTCCTGCCGTGGGCGTGCGGTCCGACGGTGGGCGCGGGTGACGGTAGGCTCGAGGGCGTGGGCGGCCCCCTCCGGGCCTCCCGAGCCCATCGGTGGGCCCGACGGCCGCGCGCGCGGCCTCGACGACCGACGGAGGACGCGCCCGTGCTCGAGTGGTTCCGCGAGTTCGGTGCGGCGATGCCGGAGGTCCTCGTCGAGCTCTACCGCTTCGGCGACCCGCGCGCGACCGGGCGGGGTTGGGTCGGGTTCCTGGTGATGGCGCTCTGGCTCGGCCCGCTCTTCGCCCTGCCCCTGTGGATCGCCAAGCGCACGTACGGCAAGCACGAGTGGGTGTCGGCGACGATGGGCGTGATGGCCGCGTCGACCTTCCTGTGGTGGGTGCACGGCATCCTGCCCCACGCCTGGATCCAGTTCACGGCATCGAACCGCGACCTCCTGGCCGGGCGCGTGATCCCCGCGAGCGCTGGCATCGAGCTCGCGAGCGGGTACCGGATCGACATCGCCTCGAACCTCTACGGCGTCATCACCGAGGGCATCGTCGGCCTGCTGATGGTGGTCGGCATCGTGGTGACGATCGTCGCCGCGCTCCGGGTGCAGAAGCGGCTGCCCAAGACGCTGGTCGCCGGCGAGGAGCGACCGGAGTCCGGCGGCTACAAGTGACGAGGGACTGACGGAGGGCGGACGCGTCCGCTGAGGGCGAGCGCACCATCGGGAGCGCTCAGGAGCACGGGAGGAGGTGGCCATGGGCAAGACCGATCGCGGGGAGCACCCGCTGATGTTCGACGACTACACCGTGCAGCAGGTCGACGCCCGTTGGCTCCAGGAGCGCGTCAAGCCCAAGCGCCACATCGGCCTGACCCCCGAGCTCTGCATCCTCTGCCGCGCGTGCGAGGACGTGTGCCCGTGGGAGTGCATCTACATGATGTCCCCGGACATCATCCGAGGCGCCGACAGCCCGGAGCTGGTCTCGCTCGCTCGCCAGTCCCACGCCGTCTTCATCATCGATGACAACGAGTGCACGCGCTGCGCGATCTGCGTCGAGCGCTGCCCGACCGACGCCCTCTGGCTCGGTCGGGTCGACGACTGACGCGGACAGGAGGACCCCGGTGCCCAAGCTCCCCACGCTCCCCAAGTTCGACGACGTGCGATCGAACGTGCAGGAGAACGTGATCTGGAAGTCGATCTTCCGACCCGGGTCCATCTACCGCAAGGGCTACCGCGACACGTCGCGGGACCGTGCGCTCGCGGCGATGAACAACGTCCTCTACCACCTGCACCCGGTCAAGGTGAAGCGTCACGGGCTGAAGCTGACCTACACCTACTGCCTCGGTGGCCTCTCCTTCTTCCTCTTCATCCTGCTGACCGTCACCGGCATCTTCCTCATGTTCTTCTACACGCCGGCGGCGGGTGCCGGCACCGAGCTCGCCTACCTGAACATGCGGGAGCTCTCGGCATCGGTCACGTTCGGCAACCTCGTGCGCAACCTCCACCGCTGGGGCGCGCACGCGATGGTCTTCACCGTGTTCCTGCACATGGCGCGGGTCTTCTACCACGGCGCCTACAAGGCCCCCCGGGAGTTCAACTGGGTGGTCGGGGTCGTGCTGCTCCTGCTGACCCTGCTGCTCTCGTTCACCGGCTACCTGCTGCCCTGGGACCAGCTGGCGCTGTGGGCCGTCACGGTCGGCACGAACATGATGGGCTACACGCCGGTCTTCGGCGAGCAGGTCCAGTTCGTGCTCCTCGGTGGGCTCGAGATCGGCCCGGCGACGCTGCTGCGCTGGTACGTGCTCCACGTGCTGTTCCTGCCGTTCGTGATGGTCATCTTCCTCGCGGTCCACTTCTGGCGGATCCGCAAGGACGGCGGCATCTCGGGTCCGCTGTGAGGCG